>NZ_JBEZLA010000058.1:0-49702 GCF_040651925.1 Streptomyces sp. NPDC048349
CGGACCGGTCGGACCGGTCGGACCGGTCGGACCGGTCGGACCGGTCGGACCGGTCGGGCCGGTCGGGCCGGTCGGGCCGGTCGGGCCAGCCGGGCCGGTCGGGCCTGTCGGGCCGGTCGGCCCGGTGGCGGACCGGGTCAGGCGATGGAGAAGGTGACCACCGACTGGTAGGTGTCGGCGAACATGAACGGCGGGAGCTGGATCATCCCCGCGCCGCCGACGGCGAACTCACCACCGGTCAGCTCCTCCCCGCCGGGGGCCTGGGAGGCCACCTTCATCGGGGTGGCGGAGATCGCCCCGGGCGCGCCGGCGGTGCAGGTGCTCGGGCTGTCCGCGTTGGTGACGGTGCAGGTGGGCTGGATGCCGATCTGCGCCTTCGCCATGGAGTGGCCGGTCGTCTCGTTCAGGAACGGCGTACGGGTCGCCGTGACGTCCCAGCCGAGGCTGCCCCCGCGGAAGTCCTGCACGGACATCGCCGTGAACTGGCCGACGACCGACTGGGGCTTGCCGTTGATGGTCACCTTGCCGAAGTTCACGGCCGGGTTGCCGCCCTGCGGGCCGATGGCCAGCGGACCGGGCAGCACCTCGACGTCGACCGGGTTCTTCACGCCCGGCTGGTCCTCGAGGAAGACGAAGTCCTTGTACGGCGTCACCGAGCCGTCGATCCTGATCTGGTCGGCCTTTTTGGTGACGGTGAGCTCACAGGTGGCGGCGCCGCCCGCGGCCGCCGAGCCCGTCCCGGAGTCTCCGGTCGGGGTGCCCGCGAGGAGCGCGGAGCAGGTGACCGCGCCGGGGGCGAAGTTGGCGCCGGTGACGGTGACCGCGGTGCCCGCCTTGCCGCTGTTGGGCGTCAGCCGGGTGGTGATCGGGTCCTTGGGCAGGGCCTCGACGGCGACCGACCCGACGGAGCCGCTGGGGCGCGGGTCCGGCGTACAGGTCGTGGTGTAGACGGTGCCGCCGATGTCGGCGTCCGTGACGATCTGGTCGATCGTGACGTGGACGGTCCGGCCCTCGGTGCCGTCCGGGATCTTGATGGTCCCGTCGAACTTCGGCGGGTCGGCCTTCTGGCCCGCCGTCTGCTGGCTCGGGGTGGGCGGGCTGGTGACGGTCTGGGGGGCGCCGTCGACGAGCAGTTTGGCCTTGGTCGTGTTGACCGTCTCGATCGTGAACATCGGGATGACCGGAGTCAGGCCCGGGTCGATCGAGATCGGCACGGTGTCGCCCGCCTTGGCGCCGTCCGGGAGGGTGATGGTGAAGTCCTGGAGGCCCTCGGCGTCCGGCTGCGGAGCCGGGGCGTCGCACTTCACGTAGACCGCAGTGGTCTTGGTCGCGGCCTGCGCGGAGCCGGCCAGGCCGACCACACCGCCCGTCAGGGCCAGGGAAAGGGCCCCGGCCAGCACTCTTCGTCGATGCGTTCTCGTACTCACTGGGTCGCGACTCCTTCGTCATGACGAACCCCTCCTCCCACCCGCTGTGGGGGGAAGGCCGAGCCGGTGCGGTGGCCGACATTGACGCGTCGCCGTGATGAGAAGTCAATGACTTGTTTTCGCCCGAAGCACACAGAAATTGATGTGCCATCAGAGCCGGTCTGATGGCACATCGAATACCGACTGGTCGGTGGGCCCCTCAGCGCTCGACAGGCGTGTGGAGCAGGAGGTTCGGGGTGCCTGCCGGGAGTCCGGTGATCCGGTCGCGCACGGCGGCGCGCCTCAGCGCCTGCGTCACCTGCTCGGGGGTCCTGGCCGTGCCGTCGGCGCGGATCAGCGCCGCGACTCCGGCCACGTGCGGGGCGGCCATGGAGGTGCCGGAGGAGCGCGCGGTGGCGGTGGTGGAGCCCTTCCACGCCGAGACGACGGACACGCCGGGCGCCGAGAGGTCCACGCAGCGGCCGTGGTTGGAGAAGCGTGCGCGCCGGTCCCGGGAGTCGGTGGCGCCGACCGTGACCGCCTGCGGGACGGAGGCGGGGGACCCGGTGCAGGCGTCCTTGCCGTCGTTGCCGGCGGCCACCACGAAGGTGATCCCGGCGGCGACGGCCCGGGTGACCGCCGCCTCAAGGGCGCGGCTGCGCGAGCCCCCCATGCTCATGTTGGCGACGGCCGGGGTGTCGGGGGACTTCGCGGCGTGCCGCACCATCCACTCGATGCCGCCGACCATGGCCGAAAGTCGCCCGGCGCCGCGGCAGTCGGCCACCTTCACCGAGACGAGGGACACCCCCTTCGCGACCCCGTACGTCTTCCCGCCGACGGTCGCCGCGACGTGCGTGCCGTGGCCGTTGCAGTCGCCGGAGGTCTGGAGGAACATCCCGTTGTAGCCGCCCCGGGCGCGGCCGCCGAACTCGCGGTGGCGGGTGTTGATCCCGGTGTCCACGACGTAGACGGTGACGCCGTCGGCCCGGTTCGAGTACGTGTACGAGCCGTCGAGCGGGAGCTCGCGCTGGTCGATCCGGTCCAGCGGCCAGGGCGCGAGGGGCTGGGTGTCGGTGGTGTGGAACTCGGCGTCCGGCTCCACCGAGGCGACCCGGGGGTCGGTGGCCAGGGCGGCGGCCCGTGCCTCGGTGGTGCGGACGGCGAAGCCGTTCAGGGCGGTGTCGTAGACGTCCGTGACCGTGTCGCCCGCGTCCGCGGCCTCGGCGGCCAGGGTGCGGGCCGGAGCGCGCGGGGCGGTGTCCTTCAGGACGACGACGTAGGGGGCGGTTCCGGCAGCGGGGGCGGGGGCGTCGGGGTGCGGCGGCGGCAGTGCGGTTGCCGTGGTGGCGGTCGCGAGGAGGGTGGCGGCCGGGAGGAGGGCGGCGAGTGCGGTCATGTCGCCGATGCTCGGCGAACGGCGGCGGGGGCGCGCGGAGGGTGCGCCGAGTGGGGGCACGACACGCCGCCGCGGGGGCGACGGCGGAGCTACGGTGCGAGGGGCCAGCCGCGCATGGCGAAGACGCCCTCGTCGCGGGCCCCGGCGGCGGCGTAGGTGGCGAGGGCCGCCTCGTTGTCGGTGTCGACGCCCACCCACATGCCGTAGCAGCCGCGGGCCTTGGCCTCGTCGGCGAGTGCCAGGGTCAGGGCGCGGCCGATCCCGCGGCGGCGGTACCCCTCGTCCACGGAGAGCTCGTACAGGCACATCTCGGTGCCCTTGTCGGGGTGGGTCATCTCGACGCCGGAGACCATCCCGGCGGGCACGCCGTCCACGTAGGCGATGAGCAGGAGATGCCCAGGGGCGGCGAGGAAGCGCTCGGACCAGTCCTCGCGGGCGGGCCCGTCGAAGAGGGACTCGGCGGCGGTGAGCTCGGCGGAAGTGCGGGCCCGGCGGATGTCCATGGCGCTCACGATAGGGCCGGGACGGGGACGGGGAGAGGAACTTCGCCGCCTAGGCCCGCACGGCCAGGGCCGCCGCGTAGTCCGTGGGGGCCGGCAGGTCCCGCAGGGCCCAGCCCGCGACGGGGGCGGGGGCCGGGGCCGAGCCGACGTACGGGTCGGCCGCGCCGAGGGCCAGGCCCGTGCCCTCACCCTTGAGACAGGCCTCCTTGCGGCACCAGACGCGGGCCAGCGCGGCCCGCCGGTCCGCCTCGGGCAGGGCGCCCAGCTCGGCGATCTCCGCCGGGTGCAGCAGCGGCAGTACGTCGGCCAGCGCCTCCGCGCTCGGCGTCTCCTCCACGTCGATGCCGACCGGCACGCCGGCGAAGGCCAGGTAGGCCAGGTCGCCGCTGTGCGACAGGGAGAAGTGGACCGGGCCGCCGGCCACGGCGGGCCGCCCGTGCGGGCCACCGCAGCACGGGCAGGTCTCCCGGACCAGGGCGACCTCGTGCGGAGCCACGCCCAGGTAGCCGCCGAGCAGCACGCGCAGTCCCAGGTGCGAGGCGAGGTACCGGTGCCGGTCGGCGGGCTGCAAGAGCCGTCCCGCACGCTCCCGTTCCGCCGCGTCCAGTACCGCCGCGGCCTCGGCGACCGGGTACCCGCCGACCGACTCCAGCCGGGTGTCCAGGGACCAGACGGCCACGGCCGCGCCCTCGGGGGGCGGGCCCGTCCTCGGTGCGCCGTCACCGAGCCGGTTCACGTAGTCGATCACCTGATCGAGGGTAGACGAGGCCGGTGCGGCCGCGGGGCGCTGGCTATCCTCGTCCCGATCACGATGGGGGAGTACGAGTTCGCGTACGCGTTCGCGTACGCGACAACGGGGGATGGATCGTGCGAAGCGCTGCCGTCACGGCGAACGGTGACCGGATCCGCTGGGTGGAACTGCCGGGGGAGGCCTCGGGTGAGGCGCCGGCCCGGGTGTACGTGCACGGGCTCGGGGCCACCTCGCCCGCCTACTTCGCGGCGAGCGCCGTGCATCCGCTGCTCGCGGGCCGCCGTTCGCTGCTGGTCGACCTGCTGGGCCACGGGCACAGCGACCGCCCCGAGGAGTTCTCCTACACCCTCGAGGCGCATGCCGACGCGCTGGCGGCCGCCCTCACCGAGGCGGGGGCGCAGGGCGCCGAGCTGATCGCGCACAGCATGGGCGGAGCCGTCGCCATCGTGCTCGCCGACCGGCACCCCCACCTGGTCTCCCGGCTGGTGCTCGTCGACGCCAACCTGGATCCGCTGCCCCCCACCCCCGGTTCGGCCGGGAGCAGCGGGATCGCCGCCTACGAGGAGGCGGAGTTCCTGGCCGGCGGCTGGGCCGAGGTGCGCGACCGGGTCGGCGCGCACTGGTGGGCCACCATGCGGCTGGCCGGCCGGACCGCCCTGTACCGCAGCGCCGTGCACCTGGCCGCGGGTACGACGCCGACCATGCGCGAGCTGCTGATGGAGCTGAAGGTTCCGCGCTGCTTCCTGCTGCCCGAGGCGGACGGTCCGCTCCCGGGCACCGACGCCCTGGAGGCGGCCGGTGTCCGCGTGGTGTCCGTCCCCGACTGCGGGCACACCATCATGCTCGACAACCCGGAGGGCTTCGCCCGGGCCGTCGCCGCGGCCCTGGCGCCGACGGGCGGCCCTGCGCGCTGACGCGACGGAGCGGTCGTAACCCTGCGCCACCGGGGGGAGTTGGCCGGGGACGACCCCCGCCCGCTCCCCCCGAGGAACGCCATGCGCCGTCCCGCCGCCCGCCGTCCCGTCCCCGCCCTCGCATCGGCGGCCGCGGCCGCGGTCCTCACCCTCGCTCCGGCCGCCTCGGCGGCCCCCGGGGTCCCCGCCGACAAGCCCCAGGTGCTGAGCCGTTGGACGCAGCCGGACGCCGCCAGCTACGCGGCCTGGGCCGAGGCGCGCGAGAACCGGGCCGCCTGGGCCCCGTACGGCTTCGACTGGTCGACGGACTACTGCACGGGCTCCCCGGACAACCCCTTCGGGTTCCCCTTCCGGCAGGCCTGCGCACGCCATGACTTCGGCTACCGCAACCACCGGGCGGCGGGCCTGTTCCCGGCCGTCAAGCCCCGCCTCGACGAGGCCTTCCACGCGGACCTGAGGAGGGTCTGCACCCGGTACTCCGGCGCCCGCCGGGGTTCTTGCGACAGCACCGCGTGGACGTACTACCAGGCCGTCAGGGTCCTGGGCATCTCCTAGCGCCGGTGGGCTCGGGGTGGCGCTGCGCGGGTCTCGCCGGGGTGCGCCGATCTGCACAAAAGCCCTCCCGGAGGAGGGCTTGCGGCGGTGGAGAAAGAGTGCCCCCGGCAGGACTCGAACCTGCGGCCAAGTGCTTAGAAGGCACCTGCTCTATCCACTGAGCTACGGGGGCCGGAAGGTGGCCTTGGTGGGCCTGGAGCCCCTGGTGGGGGTGGGACTGCGGTCCGTGCCGGGTCAAGGATAGGGCTCCGGTTGCCTTGTCCCGGTTGCTTCACTCGCGTGCCACGATGTGGAGGTTCGGTGAAGCGGTCCCGATAATCGCAGGCAGGTGCGATTCTCGCACCGCTTTTGCGCCGCGGCGCCGTGGGTGTTGTGCACTCGTTATGCCTGCGCCCCACTCGTCCGCCGTGTCCAGGATGTCCCACTGGAGTCGCGGTCGGCGCGCAGAGGACGTATAAGCTTCAAAAATGGTCCTAAATTGGGCATTCTTCGCATGTGGTGACCTTGGATGTTCGGCCTCAGCTGCTCGATGCCCTGTCCGCCCTGCGCGACCGGGTCGCGTCCGTGCGTCTGCCGCTGCCCCTGCCCGGCGCTCCGCGTGCCCGCCAGACCAGAGCCGAGTTGCTCGCGCAGCTCGACGACTACCTCGTACCCCGGCTGAAAGCGCCGGAGGCGCCGATGCTCGCCGTCGTGGGCGGGTCCACCGGAGCGGGTAAGTCCACCCTCGTCAACTCCCTCGTCGGCCGACAGGTCAGCGAAGCCGGGGTGCTGCGCCCCACCACGCGCACACCGGTGCTCGTCTGCCATCCGGATGATCATCACTGGTTCGCCGGAATGCGCGTGCTGCCCGATCTGATGCGCGTCTGGGTGCCCCCCGGCGAAGAGGAGCCCGCCCCGGCCTCCCGGGGCCACGACCGGAGCCCGGGCCACCGGCCCGCCACCCGCGAGATGCGGATCGAGACCGTCTCCACCCTGCCCCGCGGACTCGCCATCCTCGACGCCCCCGACATCGACTCCCTCGTGGTCGAGAACCGGACACTGGCCGCCCAGCTCATCTGCGCCGCCGACGTCTGGGTGATGGTCACCACGGCCTCGCGGTACGCCGACGCCGTCCCCTGGCACCTGCTGCGCACCGCCAAGCAGTACAAGGCCACCCTCGTCACCGTCCTCGACCGGGTCCCGCACCAGGTCCTCGCCGAGGTCTCCCGCCAGTACGGTGCCCTGCTCACCCGGGCCGGGCTCGGCGACGTACCGCGCTTCACCGTGCCCGAACTCCCCGAGTCGGCAGGCGGCGGCGGGCTGCTCCCCGCCAGCGCCGTCGCCCCGCTGGCCGCCTGGCTCGCCCACCACGCCCAGGATCCCGCCGCCCGCCAGTACGCCGTCGGGCGCACCGCGCTCGGCGCGCTGGACTCCCTCGGGCGGCGGATGCCCGAACTCGCCTCCGCCGTCGCCGCCCAGTACGCCGCCGCCGTCCGGCTGACGTCGGCCGTGGAGGACGCGTACAGGAAGGAGGGCAGGCGGGTGCGCAACCGGCTCGACCAGGGCGCCGTACTGGCCGGGGACGCGCTGACGCGGTGGCGCGGCTACCCCCTCGACACGAGCGCCGACGAACTGCTCGACTCGCTGGCCGAATCCCTCGCCGCCCTGCTCCAGTGCGCCGTGGCCGCCGCCGACGAGCGGATCGCCGATGCCTGGCGGCGCGAGCCGGCCGCCGGCGCCGTGCCCCTGCCCGCGCGCGACAGGGAGGCGGGAGAGCGCATCGGCATGGCCGTACGCCGCTGGCGGCGCGTCCTGGAGGAACTCGCCGAGGAGGAGGTCGCCGCGCTCGACCGGCAGCCCTCACCCGACGCGGACGCCGTCGCGGCCCTGCTCGTCACCGCCCTCCTCGGCGGCAAGCGGGCCCGGCCCGCCGGGGAGAAGCTCGCCGAACGCATCGGGGCCCAGGCCGCGCTGCGGCTGCGCGACCGGGGCGCGGAGCTGGTCGGCGACCACCTCGACCAGGTGCTGCGCGCCGAACGCGACCGACGTCTCGCCCCGCTGGAGGCCCTCGAGGTGACCCCGGAACCACAGGCCGAACTGATTGCCGCGCTGTCCCTACTGCAGAAGGAGAGGTGACGCGGTGACTTCCCTGGCCGACCGCACCGAGGACCGCTGGGACGACGGACTCATCGCGCGCTCGCGCCCCCAGGCCGCCGCGGATGACGAGGAGGGGGCCGACGGGGCCGACGAGGGCGACGAGGCGCTCGTACGGGCCGTCTCCGGCGCCGGCGACGACGGGGGGAAGTCGGCCGCACCCCCGCTCAGCCCCGAGGGCCAGGCCCTGCGGCTGCGCCTGGACGCCCTGCGCCAGTTGGTCGGACTGTCCCGGACCAGGCTCGACGGCAAGACCCTCGCCGAGGCCGGCCGGGTCCTGGACGAGGCAGCCGCGCGCCGCGGACTGTCCCCGCAGCACACGGTCGTCGCGATCGCCGGAGCCACCGGAAGCGGCAAGTCCACGCTCTTCAATTCACTCGCGGGGGTGCAGATTTCGGAGACGGGGCTGCGCCGCCCGACCACCGCCGCCCCCATCGCGTGCAGCTGGTCGGACGGCGCGGCCGGACTGCTGGACCGGCTGGAGATCCCCGGCCGGCTGCGACGCCGGCCCCGCGAGACCCCGGAGGCCGAGGCTCTGCGCGGGATGGTCCTCGTCGACCTGCCCGACCTGGACTCGGCGGTCGGCGCGCACCGCGACCACGTGGACCGCGTCCTGGCGCTCGTCGACGCGGTGGTGTGGGTGGTCGACCCGGAGAAGTACGCGGACGCGGTGCTGCACGAGCGGTACCTGCGGCCGCTGGCCGGACACGCGGAGGTGACCTTCGTCGTGCTCAACCAGGTGGACCGGCTGCCCGGGGACGCCGCCGACCTCGTCCTGGACGACCTGCGCCGGCTCCTCGACGAGGACGGCATCGCGCTCGGCGAGCACGACGAACCCGGCGCCACGGTGCTGGGACTGTCCGCGCTGACCGGCGAAGGCGTCGGGGAACTGCGGGAGCTGCTCGGACAGTTCACCCAGGAGAAGGGGGCGGCGACCCGGCGGATCTCCGCCGACGTCGACCGGGCGGCCGTGCGCCTGCGGCCGCTGTACGTGGCCGACGGGCACGCGGGGCCGGAGATCGGGGAGTCGGCGCGCGCCGAGTTCGAGGACCGGCTGGCCGAGGCGGTCGGGGCGTACGCGGCCGGCCTCGCGGCCGAGCGGGCCTGGCGGCGCAACGCCGGGAAGGCCTGCGGGACGCCGTGGCTGCGGCTGTGGCGGTGGTACGAGAGCCGCCGCGCCCCGCGCACGCTGGCGGGGCTGGCCGCCCTCGCGGTGATCGGCGGCCGGGGCACGCCGACCGCGCAGGCCCCGGTCGAGGCGGAGGTGACCGCGCGTCAGCGCGTGGAGCAGGCGGTACGGGCGGTTGCCGACGAGGCCGTCACCGGCCTGCCCGAACCCTGGGCGCAGGCGGTACGGGAGACGGCGGCGCGCGGCGCCGAACACCTCCCGGAGGCGCTGGACGAGCTGGCGGTGACCCTCGGGGCGGCGGTCGCGGTGCCGAGCGCCAAGCCGCCGCGGCCCGCGTGGTGGCCCGCCGCGGTGCTGGCGCAGGCGGCGATGACCCTGCTCCAGATCTACGGCGGGCTGTGGCTGCTGGGGCAGATCGTCGGGATCCTGGATCCGCAGCTGCTGCCGCCGGTGCTCCTGATGGTGGCGGGCATCGTCGGCGGGCCGCTGGTGGAGTGGGCCTGCTCCCTCGCGGCGCGCGGCCCGGCGCGCAGGTACGGGCAGGACGCGGAGCGCAGGCTGCGGCAGGCGGCCGCCGGGTGCGGGCGGGCCCGGGTGCTGGAGCCGGTGGCGGCGGAGCTGCTGCGCTACCGGGAGGTGCGCGAGCAGTACGCCGCCGTCGCCGCAGGGGGGACGAAGTTGTCCACAACCCGCCAGTAATCCACAGGCCGCAGCGGGGACCGGCGGCCGGCCGCAGCATGGTGCGTACCTCGTGCGGATGGTCCGTACGGGTCCGCATCGTGGGGGAGGGCGGCCGGGATGAACGACACCCTGGTGACGCTGGTGGGGTACGTGGCCACGCAGATCGACTACAAGGAGACTCCGAACGGGCCGTCGGCGAGGTTCCGCTTCGCCGTGACGCCGAGGTACTTCGACCGGCGCAAGGAGGCCTGGACCGACGGTTCCACCAGCTTCTACACCGTGTGGGCGCGGCGTGCCCTGGCGGTGAACCTGGCCGGGTCCGTATCGGTGGGCGAGCCGCTCGTGGTGCACGGGAGGCTGAGGGTGCGCGAGGACCCGCCCGACGGGGAGGGCCACCGGTGGGTGGCGGCGGAGATCGACGCGACGGCCGTCGGGCACGATCTGAACCGCGGGACGGCGGCGTTCCGCCGGGTCGTCAAGACCGATACGCCGCTGATGGCCACTCAGAAGGTGGCGGTGGTCTGAGTGTTCGAGGCGGTTAGGATTCCCCGGTACTCACGGGCACCTGGGTCTTTGGCCCGAAGGGGAAGACTGTGTCGATTGCCGTTCCCGCATCCTCCGCTCCTGATTCCACTCCTGCTCCCGCTGCTGCTGTTCCCGCTCCTGCTCCCGTTCCGCTCTCCGTTCCTCTCTCGGCTCCTCTCTGCGTTCCTCGTTCCGGCCCGCGCTCCCTCCCGGCGCCCGCTGCGGCCGTACGGGGCTCCGCGCGCCGCCCGCTGGCCGTGGCCCTGCTGGCCGCGGCCCTCACCGCGGCGCCCGGAGCCCGGGCGGCCGCCGACGCCGACCCGCCCGTCTCCCGCGCGCCGGAGGGCGCGAGCGCCGTGCTGGACGGGCTGAAGACCTACGGACAGGCGGTCCTCCACTCCGGGGACGGGTCGGTCCGGCACATCCCGGCCGGGCTCTACGAGATGCGGGTCGACGGCGGCGGGATGCTCCAGACGTACGGGGTCGGCGTCGAGGGCCACGCACAGCCCCAGGCCCGGTACACCGAGAGCGGCTGGAGCGGCAGCCCGCTGGCCGGGAAGCGGGAGGCGGGCCGTATCCGCTGGGTCCTGGAGCACTCCTACCCGCAGCTGAACGATCTGGCAGGGCTCGCGGAGGCCGCCGGGGCCGGTGCGCTGACCGCGGAGAGCGCGGCGGCGGGGACCCAGGTGGCGATCTGGCGGCTGGCCGAGGGTGTGCGGGTCGAGGCCGCGGACCCGGCGGCGGAGAAGCTGGCCGACTACCTGCAGCGGGAGGCCGGACAGCTGCCCGAGCCGCCGGCCTCGCTCGGGCTGGACCCGGGCGGCGTGTCCGGGCCGGTCGGCACCCGGCTCGGTCCGGTCACCGTGCACACGGGGGCGCGGAGCGTGTCCGTGGTCCCGGACGCGGCGGCGGTCGCCATGGGAGTGCGGGTGGTGGACGCCGAGGGGCGGCCGCTGGACGCCGCCGCCCATGGCACCCGGCTGTACTTCGAGGTGCCCGCGGGCACCCCCGACGGCACGGCCTCGGTCACCGTCCAGGGCGCGACCAAGGTTCCCGTCGGCCGGGTGTTCACCAGCGGGGTGCCGGCCCAGGCGCAGATCGTGGCGGGCTCCAGCGAGTCCGCGGCCGCCGCCACGGCCACGGCGGTCTGGCCGGAGCCCCCGGCGGTCCGGCCGGTCACCGGGGAGGCCGGTCAGCAGCCGGGCATCCCGCCCGCCGGTCAGAGCGGCCAGAGCGCCCAGACCGGTCTGACCACCCCGGACTCCCCGGAGGAGGACCGGCTGGCCACCAGCGGCAGCTCGGCGGCCACCCCGGTGATCGCCTCCCTCGCGGTGGGCCTGGTGGTCCTGGGCGGCCTGGTGGTCCTCCTGCTCCGCAAGCGCCCCCTGGACGAGGAGGACCACTAGGACGACCAGTGACCCGAGCACTTCGGAGTTGCTCGTCTGGGGCCCGGCCCTCTGGCCGGGCCGGCCACGGCGAGACCGGTCGGGCGCCCCGAAGGCCGGTCGGGCGCGCCGAAGGCCGGTGGGGGCGCCGGAGGCCGGTCGGGCGCCCCGGGGGCGGTTCCCGGGAGCCGTCTACCCGGGGGCCGGGCCGGGGCGCGGCGGATTTCGGCGGCGTGCCCGGGGTATGCGCAAGCCATGGCCGATCAAGAGTTGACCTGGCAGGGCGCGGTCGCAAAGTGGGACCGGCAGCTGTTCGACGTGGTGGCCCGGAGGCACTGGCCCGGGGCCGACCGGGTGCTGCCCAGGCTCGGGCGCGCCGCGAACCACGGGGTGCTGTGGGGCGTTGCCGCCGCCGGGCTCGCCGCCTTCGGATCCGCCCGGGCCCGCAAGGCCGCCCTGCGCGGGGCCGCCTCGCTGGCGCTGGCCTCCGCGACCATCAACACCGTCGGGAAGTGGTCCGTACGCCGGGCGCGCCCGCTGCTGGACGGGGTGCCCGCCGTGCGTCAGCTGGCGACGCAGCCGCGGACGACCTCCTTCCCGTCCGGGCACGCGGCGTCCGCCTTCGCCTTCACCGCCGGGCTGGCCGTGGAGTCCCCGGGCTGGGCCGCCGCGGCGGCTCCGGTGGCCGCGTCCGTGGCCTTCTCGCGGGTCTACACCGGGGTCCACTACCCCTCCGACGTGCTCGCGGGGGCGGCGCTCGGCGTGGCCGCGGGCCTCGTCGTGGACCGGCTCTCCCGCGACGCGAAGGAGGCCAGGATCGTGCCGGGCGCCGAGCGGCCCGCCGTCGGCGTCCCCGCGCTGCCCGACGGGGACGGGCTCACCGTCGTGGTCAACACCACCTCCGGCACGGCCGCGACCGCGGGCCTCGACGTGCTGCGCGCCCGGCTCCCGCGGGCCGAGGTGATCGAGTGCAGCGGCCCGGAGCTCGCCGACGCACTGGATTCGGCGGCCTCCCGCGCCACCGTCCTCGGGGTCTGCGGCGGCGACGGCACCGTCAACGCGGCCGCCACCGCCGCCCTGCGCGCGGGGCTGCCGCTCGCCGTCTTCCCCGGCGGCAGCCTCAACCACTTCTCCATGGACCTCGGCCTGGAGGGAACCGAGGACACCTGCCGCGCCGTGGCCGCCGGTCACGCCGTCCACATCGGCGTCGGCCGCTTCACCCCCGGACCGGACGGCGGCCGGCCCGGCTACTTCCTGAACAACTTCAGCATCGGCGCCTACCCGGAGCTGCTGCGCCACCGCCTGCACTGGGCCCCGCGCATCGGCGGCGGCCCCGCCGCCCTGCTGGCGGCCTGGCGGGTGCTGCGCGCCGAGCGCCCCGTGCGGCTGCGGCCGGCCGGGCAGTCCCGGAGCGTCTGGCTGCTGTTCGCGGGCAACGGCACCTACCACGGGACCGGCCCCACCCCCCGCCGCCGCGACAACCTGGGCGAGGGCCTGCTCGACGTACGGCTCGTCCACGGCGGCGGCCGCCCGGGTCCCCGCCTGCTCGCCGCGGCCCTCGCCGGCCCGCTGACCCGCTCCCCGGTCCACGCGGCGACCCGGCTGCGCAGCCTGCGGATCGACGACATCCCGCCGGGCACACCGTTCGCGTACGACGGCGAATACGCCAAGGCCCCCGCCGGCCTCGTCCTGGACTCGCTCCCCGACGCCTTGACCGTCTACCGCCCCCACCCCTGACGGCCACGGCACGGACCCCGCACACGGGGCCCCGGGACGGCCCGCCCACGGGGCCCCGGGACGGCCCGCACACGGGGCCCCGGGACGGCCCCGCACACGGCGCCCCGGGGCGGCCCCGGCCGCAGGGCGGGACTACCGGGACTACCCATTCGCCCGCAGGTATGGACGGCTGGCAAGATGGGGTGTATCTGCCCACCATCGATCTGCCGGACGGTTTCTCTTGGCTGAGTACATCTACACCATGCGCAAGACGCGCAAGGCGCACGGTGACAAGGTGATCCTCGACGACGTCTTCCTGAACTTCCTGCCGGGGGCGAAGATCGGCGTCGTCGGCCCGAACGGCGCCGGCAAGTCCACCGTCCTCAAGATCATGGCGGGCCTCGAGCAGCCGTCCAACGGTGACGCCTTCCTGTCGCCCGGCTACTCCGTCGGCATCCTCATGCAGGAGCCGAAGCTCGACGAGTCCAAGACCGTCCTCGAGAACGTCGAGGACGGCGTCGGCCCGATCAAGCAGAAGCTCAACCGGTTCAACGCGATCGCCGAGGAAATGGCGACGAACTACACCGACGAGCTGATGGAGGAGATGGGCAAGCTCCAGGACGACCTGGACCACGCCAACGCGTGGGACCTCGACGCCCAGCTGGAGCAGGCCATGGACGCCCTGGGCTGCCCGCCCGGCGACTGGCCCGTCACCAACCTCTCCGGTGGTGAGAAGCGCCGCGTGGCCCTCTGCAAGCTGCTGCTGCAGGCCCCCGACCTGCTGCTCCTCGACGAGCCCACCAACCACCTCGACGCCGAGTCCGTGAACTGGCTGGAGCAGCACCTGGCCCAGTACAAGGGCGCCGTCGTGGCGGTCACCCACGACCGCTACTTCCTCGACAACGTCGCCGAGTGGATCCTCGAGCTGGACCGCGGCCGCGCCCACCCCTACGAGGGCAACTACTCCACCTACCTGGAGAAGAAGGCCGAGCGCCTCAAGGTCGAGGGCAAGAAGGACGAGAAGCGCGCCAAGCGCCTCAAGGAAGAGCTGGAGTGGGTCCGCTCCAACGCCAAGGGCCGCCAGGCCAAGTCCAAGGCCCGCCTCGCCCGGTACGAGGAGATGGCGGCCGAGGCCGACAAGATGCGCAAGCTCGACTTCGAGGAGATCCAGATCCCGCCGGGCCCGCGCCTGGGCTCGATCGTGGTCGAGGTCAACAACCTCTCGAAGGCGTTCGGCGACAAGGTCCTCATCGACGACCTGTCCTTCACCCTGCCGCGCAACGGCATCGTCGGCATCATCGGCCCGAACGGCGCCGGCAAGACCACGCTCTTCAAGATGATCCAGGGCCTGGAGAAGCCGGACTCCGGCGAGATCAAGGTCGGCGAGACCGTCAAGATCTCGTACGTCGACCAGGGCCGCGCCAACATCGACCCCAAGAAGTCCCTCTGGGCGGTCGTGTCGGACGAGCTGGACTACATCAACGTCGGCAACGTCGAGATGCCCTCGCGCGCCTACGTCAGCGCCTTCGGCTTCAAGGGCCCGGACCAGCAGAAGGCGGCCGGCGTGCTCTCCGGCGGTGAGCGCAACCGCCTGAACCTGGCGCTCACCCTCAAGCAGGGCGGCAACCTGCTGCTCCTCGACGAGCCCACCAACGACCTCGACGTCGAGACCCTGGGCTCGCTGGAGAACGCTCTGCTGGAGTTCCCCGGTGCGGCCGTGGTCGTCTCCCACGACCGCTGGTTCCTGGACCGTGTCGCCACGCACATCCTGGCGTACGAGGGCGACTCGAAGTGGTTCTGGTTCGAGGGCAACTTCGAGTCCTACGAGAAGAACAAGATCGAGCGGCTCGGCCCGGACGCCACCCGTCCGCACCGCGCCACCTACAAGAAGCTCACCCGAGGCTGAGGCCCGCACCATGGCAAGACACCACTACCGGTGCCCCCTGCGCTGGTCGGACATGGACTCCTTCGGCCACGTGAACAACGTGGTCTTCCTCCGCTACCTGGAGGAGGCGAGGATCGACTTCATGTTCCGGCTGGCGCCGGGGGAGGGCAGCGAGTCCTTCACGGGCGGGTCCGTCGTGGCCCGTCACGAGATCGACTACAAGCTGCCCCTCGTGCACCGGCACGAGCCGGTGCTCATCGAATCCTGGGTGACCCGGATAGGCGCCGCGTCCCTGACCATCGGATACGAGGTCAAGGACGAGGCGACCGAGGACGCGCCCGAGAAGGTGTACGTGCGCGCCTCGACCGTGGTCGTGCCCTACAACCTCGCCGAGGGGCGGCCGCGCCGCATCACGGCCGAGGAGAGGCACTTCCTGGAGAAGTACCTCGACGAGCCGGGTACGTCGGCGGTCCCCTCGGAAGGGCGCCTCGCGGCATGAACGAACGGCTGCACTTCGCCGACTCCGGGGAGGCGGCGGACCTCGCCGCCTTCCTGGGGCGGCTGGTGCACTACGACCGCGCCGCCGCCGTCCGGCTCCAGGCCGGCGGCGGCGCGCTCGCCGTCTTCGGCCGGCCGCCGTCCTTCGAGGTCCTGGCCGTGCGCACGGTGCGGCTCGCCGCGCCCCTCGCCACGCCGCTGGACCTGACCGTCTCGGCCGGAGAGTTCCTGGAATCGGTGGACGAGGCCGCGGCCGAGGCCACCGTGCCCGGGCCCGTCACCGGCCCGCCCTGGGCCGGGGTGCTCCCGCCCCGCGGCGGCTGGCGGCAGCTGCCCGGACTGCCCGGGCCCGAGGAGATGCGGGCGGCCGTGGCGGGCGCCGTCGCCGAGTTCCGCGCCCGTGACGAGGCCCTGCCCGCGCAGCACCGCACCCGCTCCGAGCGCGACCGCATCGGCCGTGAGATCTGGTCCCGCACGCTGGGCGACACCGAGCTCCCGCTGCGCGCCGTGCACGCCGCGCAGTCCCTGGGCTTCCTGCGGCCCGTACGGTCCACCGTGCCCGCCGCGCCGGCGCCCCAGGGCGCCGACCCGGTGGCCCTGCTCGCCGCCGGGAGCTGGCTGCGCCTGCGCACCCCGTTCGGCTCCGTCGCCACGCGCCGCCCCGGCGACAGCGCCGGCCTGGGCGCCCTCCAGGTCCGGCCGCTCTGAGGACGGGCCCCTCAGGGCCCGCGGCCCGGGGGTGTCAGCCCGCCGTGTTGATCATCGACGCGGCGGCGTAGGTCAGGTACTTCCACAGCTGGGCCTCGTGCTCCGGGGCAAGCCCCAGCTCGTCCAGCGCGACCCTCATGTGGCGCAGCCAGGCGTCGTGTGCCTCCGCGTCCACCTGGAACGGGGCGTGCCGCATCCGCAGGCGCGGATGCCCGCGGTGCTCGCTGTAGGTGGTGGGGCCGCCCCAGTACTGCATCAGGAACAGCGCGAACCGCTCCTCGGCCGGGCCCAGGTCCTCCTCCGGGTACATCGGGCGCAGCAGCGGGTCTTCCGCGACCCCCTGGTAGAAGCGCCGGACCAGGCGGCGGAAGGTCTCCTCGCCGCCCACCTGCTCGTAGAAGGTCTGCTCCTGAAGCGTGCCCCGCGGAATCTCATTCACCCGACCATCGTCTCAGACGCCCGGACGGAGGACCGGGGTCCTAGGACCCTGCGCGCTCGCCCCCGGCGGCCGCGCGCAGGACAGTGGAGGCATGGGTGCACACACCGCACGCACCACCGGGGTGCGGGACCTTCGGCAGACCGCGCACGCCGCCCAGGTGCGGGAGCTGACCGCCGCCGGGGTGCTGCAAGACCCCGCCTGGCGCGCGGCCTTCGGCGCCGTGCCCCGGCACGTGTTCGTCCCCTACTTCTGGACCGGCCGCGGAGCCGGCCACGAGCGGCTCTGGGGGCAGGACCCCGATCCCGAGGTGCGGGCCCGCTGGCTGCGCGGGGTCTACGCCGACACCCCGCTCGCGACCCGGCTGCGCGACGGCGAGCTGGTCTCCTCCAGCAGTCAGCCCTCCCTGATGGCGAAGATGCTCCACGCGCTGGACGTGCGCGACGGCGACAACGTGCTGGAGATCGGCGCGGGCACCGGCTACAACGCCGCCCTGCTCTGCCACCGGCTCGGCGAGGACCTCGTCACCACGGTGGACCTCGACGAGGAGATCACCGAGTCCGCGCGGACGCATCTGGCCGAGCTCGGCTACCACCCGCTGGTGGTCACCGGGGACGGCGCGCGCGGCTGCCCCTCCCGGGCCCCGTTCGACCGGATCCTCGTGACCTGCACCCTGCCGATGGTGCCGCACGCCTGGACGGCCCAGTGCCGGCCCGGGGCGCGGATCCTGGCGCCGCTGTCCACCGGACTGATCGCCCTCACCGTGCGCGACGCCGATTTCGCCGAGGGCCGCTTCCTGCACACCGCGGCGTACTTCGTCCCGCTGCGCGGGGCCACGGCGGCGCCGCCGAGGGATCCGGCCGCCGGGGTGCCGCACGGGCTCCCGTACGAGCTGGTGGAGAACGAGCGCTTCCAGTTCATGCTCGTGCTGACCGAGGGCGTCCTGCATCCCCGCGAGGCCCTGGACCTGTGGCGCCGCGAGGACCGGCCGGCCCGCGAGCGCTTCGGGGTCACCGTCAGCGACGAGGGGCAGTGGGCGTGGCTCGACGACCCCCAGGGTCCGTACGTATGGCCCCTGGGGGAGGCGCGCGACTGACCGGCGCGACTGACCGGCCCGACTGACCGGCACGCGACGACCGGCGGACCGGTTACTGGCCCCGGCGGACGGTGATCGTGGTCCAGGCGCCGACGTGTACGCGGTCGCCGTCGGCGAGCGGGACCGGGACGTAGGGCTGGATCGGCTCCTCGCCGCCGTTGATGGTGGTGCCGTTGGTGGAGTTCTGGTCCACCACCGCCCAGCTGAGGTCGGGCTGCTGGACGAGGACCGCGTGCTGGTGGGAGACGCCCGGGTCCTCCGGGGGCACCGACAGGTCGATGTCGGGGGACTCGCCCGTGGAGGTGCGGCGGCGGCCGATGGTGATCTGGCCGCCGACGAGCGGAAGGTGCTGCTCCGGGGAGTATGCGGGCAGGTTGAGCCCGGCCGCCTCGGGGCCGCTGCGCTGCATCATCGCCGTGAAGTACGAGCGGTCCGGGCCGATCGTCGCGGTCCAGGAGCCGCCCTGGGGCGCGAACGACGGCTGCTGCTGATGCGGCTGATGCTGCGGCTGGGGCGGCTGGTACTGCTGCGGGGGCTGGTGCTGGTACTCCTGCTGGTACTCGCGCTGGGGCGGCGGCGGGGGCTGCTGCTGGTACTGCGGCTGCTGCTCGTGCGCCGGAGGCGGCAGCAGCCAGTCGTCCTCGCGCGGGAGCGGCTCGGCCGGCCGGTTGACGCGGGAGGGCCGCGAGCCCTGGTACTCGAAGTGGTCCTGGGCGTACACGGGCGGCGCGGGCGTGGGCGGGGGCGCGGCGGCGGTCCCCGGGGCCCCGGCGTCCTGTCCGGCCGGCGCGTACGAAGTCGCCGAACGCGTCAGGAAGTTGAACCGGCACTCCTCGCAGAACGGGGCCATGGCCTCGCGCGGGGTCCGGCACTGCGGGCAGAGCTCGGCCTGGGCCGTGGGCTCACCGGTGGTCGGGGGGTAGCCGTAGCCGTAGGAAGGCGCCGCAGGGGGCGCCTCGGGGGCAGCCATGCGGTGGCCGCAGACCTCGCACCAGTCGTCGGAGGCGGACTGGTGCCCGTTCGGGCAGGTCGGCATGGCGGCGCTTCCCCCTTCTCCCTGCGTCATCGCGTCAGGTCTTCTCAGGTCTTCTTCACTCGGACGGTCTGCGTCGAACGCGTTTCGAGGGTCATCTCGTCGGCGTCGGCGACCTTCGCTTTCAGCCGCACAGTACCCGCCGCGGCGTCCACGACATCCACCACCTTCGCCAGGAGCTTCGCGGTGTCGGCGTTTCCCGAGACGCTCGCCAGCTGAACGGCGCGGCCGAGCTTGGCGGTGGCCCCGTCCACATCGCCCAGTTTGCGGGCTTCGAGGCCCTGTTGGATAGCCTGCGCCAGTTCCGCCTGACCGGTGTAGTGCGCGACCTGCGGGCTGATGGCGGTGGAGGCGGCCAGATCGTCCGTCCACACGGCCCGCACCAGGCCCTGGGCGAGGACGGTGGGGGGCTCGCCCGCCGCTGCCGGCAGGACGAGAGAGGCGCGGGCGGCGAGCATCTCCTGGCCCACGTCCGCGCTCGGGACGCGCACGCACACGTGGTATTCGCGGGACTCGTCGCCCCAGGCGCCGGTCGGATAGTCCCCGGCGCGCGGGCCCGCCCCGGTACGGCGGGCGGTCAGGTCCTGGACGGTGGGCGCGACCTGTTTGACGTACTGGACCTCCGCACCGACCGGGGTCCACAGGCGCAGCGCTACGTCCGCGACCTCCTTGCCCATGACGTTCTCCATCATGCGGGTGAAGTCCTCGGCGAGGTGGGCCGGGTCGGCCACGATGTCGGCGGAGCCCAGCAGCGCGCTCGCGATGCCGGTCACCTCCTTGACCTCCCAGTCGGTGCCCACCCCGCGGGCGTCGCAGGTGAAGCGGCCCGCGCACGCGTCGAGGGTGGCGCGCAGCTGGGCCGGCTCCTCGTGCTCGTTGCGGCCGTCGGTCAGCAGGATCCCGTGCCGTATGGCGGCGGGCGAGCGGCGCAGCAGGCCGTCGGCCAGCCGCAGCCAGGTGCCGATGGCGGTGCCGCCGCCCGAGCCGAGTCCGCGCAGCGCCTCCTTGGCCTGGGCGCGGGTCACCGGGTCGGCGACGGCGAGGCCGCCCTGGCCCGGGTACACCTCCCTGGCCACGTGCGTGCCGGCGATCACGGCGAAGGAGGTCCCGTCGCGCAGGGTGTCGACGGCCGCGGCCGTGGCCTCGCGGGCGCCGCGCATCTTCTCCGGCGGGTACTCCATCGAGCCCGAGCAGTCGACCATGATCACGACCGCCGCCGTACCCCGGTCCGCCGCCGCGCGGGCGGCGGCGCCCCCGGTGGAGGTGACCGTGACGATGGCGTGGACGTCCCGCCCGCCCTGCGGGAGGAACTCGTTCTGGTACACCTCCACGCTGAAGCGCGGGGCGCTGGGCTTGGCGAAGTTCGCCATCGGTGGGGCTCCTAGGGCTCGGACAGGCGGGCGGGTCAGGCCCGGGGAGACGCTTCCGCTTGCGGTTCCGCTTCCGGTCCCGGTCCGGGTTCCGGTTCGGGCCGGGCGGCGAACGGCACGACGGCGACGGTGACGTTGTCGTGGCCACCGCCGTCCAGGGCGTGCCCCACCAGGACCTGCGCACTGTGCAGGGGCCGGACGGCGGCGTCCGGGGGCAGCACCTGGGCCATGTCCCGGGCGGCCTCCGCGTAGTTCCACAGGCCGTCGGTGCAGACGACGACCACACCGGGGTGGTCCGGCTTGAAGACGGCGGTGTGCGGCTCGAGGTCGTAGGCATCGGCCCCGAGCCAGCCGGTGATGGCGTGGGCCCGGACGTCGGCGTAGGCCTCGGCCTCGCCCATCAGCCCGGCCGCGACCATCTGTGCGGCCCAGGAGTCGTCCTCGGTGAGCCGGCGGGGCAGGGCGGCGCGGTCGTCCGGGACCCAGTACGCACGGCTGTCGCCCACCCAGCCGATGGTGAGCAGGCCGCCGCTGACGACGGCGCCGACCAGGGTGCAGGCGGGGGCGTTCTGCGCGCCGGGGACCTCCGGGGCCAGCGCGTTGACCGCCGCGGCGGCGGCCAGGATCGCCTCGTGCATGGCTTCCTGGGGATGGGCGCCGCGCGGGAGCGCGTCGAGGAGGCACTCGTTGGCCGCGGCGGCCGCGGCGGCCGATGCCTCGTCGGGGCGGCTCGCCGAGGAGACGCCGTCGCAGACGATGGCCACGGTGGCGGCGGAGCCGTCGGGCAGGGCGGTGGCCGCGACCGCGAACGCGTCCTCGTTGCGGTGGTGGCGCAGCCCCCGGTCGCTGACGGCGGCCACGCTGCCGAGCTCCTCCTCCAGGTGGTCGCGCTCCCGGGGCTGCGCGTGCCCGCAGTGCTCGCAGTAGCCGTCGGTGTCGACGTAGCCGGCCCGGCAGGCGACGCAGGTCTTCCCGCCCGAGCCCTGCGGGGCTTCGGCGGGGACGCCTTCCGGCGTGGGGACGTCCTGGGACGTGGTGACGCCCCGGGGCGTCGTGGCGCTCTCGGACGTGGTGGCGGTGTCGCCCGCACCCCACGGGGTCCCCTCGGGGGGTGTCCCGGCGCCGGCGGGCAGGTCGTACCGGGCCGCGGCCGGTTCGTCGACCAGGGTCGGCGCGGCCGCCGCGGTGCTGCCCCACCCGGGGGCGGGGCCGGGAGCCCCGTGGCCCCCGCCGGAGCCGCTCGGCGGCATCGTCGGGAGGGGGATCGTCGGATGATCCGGCTCCGGGCCGGGGTGACCACCGGGCGCGGGGGCTCCGCTCCCGGGCACGGGCGGGGCCGGGGGACCGCCGGCCGGGGGCGCGGGGGGAGCCGGAGCGGCAGCGGAGACGGCGTAGCCGCAGACGCCGCAGAAGAGGTCACCCTCCTCGAGGGGTTCCGCGCAGCTGGGGCAGCCCGACAGTCGATGCATCGACATCAATCACACCCACGTCCGGGGACGGAAACGGTTTGCCCGCTCCACCAGTTCGATCCTCTCCTCGCCCCGCTGCGCCAGCCGAGCGAGCACGCGGTACGAGCGCTCCAGTCCGAAGCGCAGTCCCCGTTCGTCGAGTTGACTGCCGAGCAGCGAGGTGCCGCCGGGAACGGAACCCCGGCTACCCGACAGTACCCAGTCGAGGGCCGAGCCCAGAACTTCCGTCGTGAGCCGCTCGTGGCACTCCGGATCCAGCCCGAACCGCCGCAGCTCCTCCACCTGCCCGGCGGCCGCCGCCAGGTCGGCCAGCAGGGGCTCCTGCGGGGACCGGTCGCGCAGACGTGCGCGTACGGCGGCCACCCGTGCGGCCGTGTAGTGGATGGAGGCCTCGGGCACCGACTCCAGCGTGTGCACGGCGCCGGCCCGGTCACCGGCGGCGAGCTGGACCCGGGCCAGCCCGAAGGCGGCGCTGACGAACCCGGGGTCGGTGGTCCAGACGAGGCGGTAGTACTCCGCGGCGTTGTCGAGTTGGCCCAGGACCTCGGCGCACAGCGCCAGGGCCAGCTTCGGCGCGGGCTCGCCCGGGAAGGCGTCGTAGATCGCGTCGAAGGACAGGGCCGCGATCTCGTCCTCCCCGGAGGCCAGCGAAGCCACGCCGCGGGCCCACACCACCCGCCAGTCGTCCGGATGGTGCGCCTCCAGCTCCCTCAGGGTGCGGCCGGCCGCGGCCAGTTCGTCCAGCTCCAGCCGGGCCCGCAGCTCCCGCAGCCGCAGCTCGGCCGAATCGGCGGGCGCCGCGCCGAGGGCGCCCAGGAGGTCGGCGGGTGCGGAGGCCAGCAGACCGGTCAGGAAACCGGCGTTGGGGTCGGCCGGGTCCACCAGCGGTACGGGCAGCGCCAGCGCCGTGCCGCGCCGGGCCGCTCCCGCGGGGGATACGGACGCGGACACCGGTGCGGGGGCGCCTCCCGTGCTTCCGGCGGCAGCGGACGGCACCGACGGCACCGACGGCGTCGACAGCACCGGCGGGGCCACGGGCGCGTGCCGCGGTCCCGGCACCGGGGCCCCGGCCACGTGCGTGGCACTGGCCCCGATCTCGGCCGCGCCCGCGGGCAGCGGGGCGCTGCCCGGTGGGCTTCCGTCGCCGGACACCTGCGCCGAGGGACCCGGCGAGCCGAGCACGGCGGGGGCCGTCGCGGCGGCGGTGGCGGCCGGCGCGGCCCGGCGCCCGGGACCGCGCACGGCGAACGGGCCCCGCCGCGGGGCGGGCGGCCGCAGACCCAGACGGGACACCACCGGGTCCGCCGTGTCCGCGAAGAGCTGGGTGTCCGGGACCCGGGTCTCCGGGCCGAACAACGTGGACAGCTGCGGCCGCGGCCGTCCTGTCTGCAGGGCCACGACCTCCCGCAGCACGCCCGTCAGCTGGTCCGCCATCTCCTGCGCGGAGGCGAACCGCCGCCCGGGGTCCGGATCGGTGGCCCTGACGAGCAGCCGGTAGAAGGACTCGTAGCGCCGGAAGACCTCGATGTGCTCGGGGTCGGGCAGCGCGTCCGCGAACACGTTGGTGTAGCCCTGGAAGTCGAAGGTCAGCACGGCCAGGGTGCGCGCCACCGTGTAGAGGTCGGAGGCGACCGACGGGCCCAGCTCGGCGACCTCCGGGGCCTGGTAGCCCACCGTGCCGTAGATGGCCGACTCCTCGTCGTCCATCCGCCGTACCGCGCCCATGTCGATCAGCTTCAGCTGGTCCTGCTGCTGGATCGCGTTGTCGACCTTGAAGTCGCAGTACAGGAGGCCTCTGCTGTGCAGGTGACCGAGCGCTTCCAGCGCCTCGATGCCGTACGCGCAGGCCTGCTCCACCGGCAGCGGATCGCGCCGCCCGTCCGGCCGGCGCCGCTCGTTGGCGATCTCCTTCAGCGATTTTCCGCCCACGTACTCCATGACGATGTACCCGTCCAGCGAGCCCGTCCGCTGGTCCAGGTGCTCCACGAAGTTGTAGATCCGCACGATGTTGGAGTGCTCGATCTCCGCGAGGAAGCGCCGCTCCGATATCGCGGCGGCCATCGCGTCCTCGTCCCCGGTGTCGAGCAGGCCCTTGAGCACCACCCACCGGTCCGACACCGCCCGGTCCACCGCCAGGTACACCCAGCCGAGCCCGCCGTGCGCCAGACAGCCGGCCACCTCGTACTGGCGGTGCACCACCTCGCCCGCGCGCAGCTTGGGCACGAAGGAGTACGGGTGCCCGCACTTGGTGCAGAACCCTTCCGTTCGGCCGGGCCGGTCACCGCGGGCCCGCCCGACCGGCGCCCCGCAGTCGGCGCGCGAGCAGAACCGCTTGCGCTCGGGCACCTCCGGGTTCTCCAGGACCGCCGCCGACGGATCCGGACGCGGCACCTCCGGGACGTTGACCAGCCCGGCCCCGAGCCGGCCGCGCCCCGAGGCCGAGGGCGCCGAGCCCGAACTGCGCACCGACACCGAACGGGTGGAGGCGGGTCCCGACAGGGAGCGCGAGAGCCGCCCGGACACGGAGCGCCGGGACGAGGAGGAGCGGGAGGACCGCGCCGAGGCGGAGGACCGCGCCGAGCCGTGCGACCCCTGCGAGCCCATCGACCCCCGGGACCCGGCCGACCCGGCCGACCCGCCGGAGCCCCGCCCCGCGCCGCGAGCCGCGCTCGTCATCCCCGTCGGCGGCGACACCAGCTCCTGCGCACCCGCCGCGACCGCGCCGACGGGCGCCAGCCCGCAGGTGTCGCAGTAGACCTCGCCGCCGCCCATGTCCTCGTACGCCCCCGGGCAGCCGGGCCGCACGCACGCCGTTCCGATCAGGCTCATGCGCCCTCCTTTCCGGGAACCCCGGTGCCCCGCACCGCCTCCGCCGTGGCCTGCTGGTAGCGCAGGACGGCCTGCTCGGCAGCCCGCAGGTCGCAGGGCGCGCTCCACAGCATCCGCCGGGCCGTGTCGTACCGCTCGATCAGCAGCGGATCCTCCGCCAGCCCGTGCCGGGCCACCTTCGCCTTGTAGGCGTCCAGCCGCCCGCGCAGCTCGGCCCGCACTGCGAGGGGGGCCGTCACCGCGGTCAACGATTCCCGGGCCCGGCGCAGTTCCTCCTCGGCGCGTTCCTCCAGGGACTCCAGCAGCGGGGACAGCCGGTGCCAGCGGGAGTGCCGGCGGTGCTCGGCCGCCGCCGCGAGCTGCTCCTGCAGCACGGTCGGCGGACCGCTCACCGCGGGCACCTCCGACGCGGCGATCTTCGCCAGTACCTCGCCGCGCGCCGTCCGCGCCTCCGCCAGGGTCCGGTCGGCCCGCGAGAGCACGTCCCGCAGGCTGATCAGCCGCTGCTCGGCGTCCTGCCGCACATCCAGCACGGCCTCGACCTCGCGGCGTACGTCCTCCAGCGCGAGCGCGGCGCGGTCGTAGCGCCCGGTGTCCGGACGCCCGCCGCCCGGCACCGAACTCCCGGCGGCCGGAACCCAGAACGCCAGCGGATCCGAGATGACCTCCGCCCGCAGCGCCGCCAGCTCGGCGGTGATGGCCTCCAGGTCGTCGCCCGAAGGGTGCTCGCCCGGACGCACCCCCACCGAGTGCGCCAGGGAGCGGGTGCGGTGCAGCTCGGCGGCGAGCAGGTCGATCCGGGCAGGCAGTGCCGACCACACCGCGTCGGCGGCGACCACCACGTCCAGGGAGCGCGCGTACAGCGCGTTCATCCGGGACACCAGTTCGGCGAGCGAGAACCGCTCCGCCAGCCCGGCGCCCTCCACCGCGGCGCCCGCGATCAGCACCCCGGGCCCGCGCAGCCGCTCGGTCAGCTCGACCAGGTCGTCGCGGTTCGGCCAGCGCCGCCGCTCGCGGATCTCCCGGGCGGCGGCCAGCGCCCCGCTGTAGGCGTCGAAGTACGTCCACAGCCGGGTGATGTCCGCGTTGGCGGCCGCCCACCGCTCCTTGGTGACCCCCGTCAGCGAGGCACCCTCCAGCAGCCGGCGCCCGGCGTGGTCCTGGAGGGCCAGCAGCGAGGTCTCGACGGCCTCGTGCTCCGCGACCAGCCGGGCCAGGGCGCGGTCGACTCCGTCCCGGTCCATCACTGCCGACGACCACGACTCCAACGACTGTGCCTCCGCTTCCGTGTCCGACTCCGTGCCCGCCACCGGCCTCAGCCGTCCCGGTACTTGGGTGCGGGCGGCGCCGTCACGCCGGGCAGTACGGGTTGCAGGTGCTTGAGGTACGACTTCATCCACGGGCTGTCATTGCCGCCCGAACGGTACTCCTCCAGCACCTTGTTGACCCGGCGCACCAGGTCGGAGGCGTCCTTGTTCATCGCCACGCCGTAGAACTCGCGGGTGAACGGCGAGCCGACCAGCCGCACCGACGGGTCCTGCGCCGCCTGCCCGGCCGCGAGGGCGTTGTCCGTGACGATGCCGTCCACCTCGCCCAGCTGCAGGCGGACCAGGCAGTCCAGCTGGTTGGGCACGGTGACCGGCACGGAGCCGTACGACTGGGCCCTCAGGGTGGCCTCGGCCGTGGAGCCCGCGGCGAAGCAGATCCGCTTGTCCTTCAGCGAGGTGTCGTACCCGGTGATCGGCGAGCCCTTGGGGGCCAGCACCTGCTGCCCGGCCTCGAAGTAGGCCGTCGAGAAGGCGACCTCCTCCAGCCGCTTGCAGTTGATGGTCATGGTCCGCACGACGATGTCGACGCGGCCCTCCTGGAGTGCCGGGATGCGCTGGCTGGTCGGGATGGCCCGGTAGATGACCGCGTTCGGATCGCCCAGGATGTCCTGGGCTATCGCCTTCACCAGGTCGATGTCGAAGCCGTCGAGCCGGCTGCCCTCCTCGGCCTGGTTGCGGTAGCCCCAGCGGAAGCTGTTCTGGTCCACGCCCGCGACGAGCTTGCCCGCCGCCTTGATCCGCGCGATCGCCGGCCCGTCCAGACCGGACGGGCGCAGGCTCGCCTCCGGGTCCTGGCAGGTGTCGGCGGGCCCGCCGGGGGCGGCCGGGGCCGCCGCCATGGCCGCGGGCCGGCCGGCCGGCGCCGCACCCCCGCCGTCCGGAGTGGCCCGGGCCAGCGGCAGCAGCACGGTCGCGGCGGTCACCGCGCACGCCACGGCCATCGCGCTCACCCCGCCCCAGCCGCGCAGCCGGCCGGCCGGCCGCCGCGGCCCGGACGGCGCGCCCGGGTGGTTCCCGCCGCCTTCGCAGCCCTCGGAAGCCCGCATCGCTCGTGTCCGCATCGCTCTCACCTGTACTCCGAAAGCCTGCGCCCGATGCCGAGCAGCGCCGCCGCCGCGCCGGCCACGACGAGCACCGCCGTCCCGGTCAGCAGGCCGCCCAGCGCGCCCAGCCCGTCCCGGGCCGCCCGGGTGAACTCCCGCTGCTCGTGGGCCACCGCCTGCTCCAGGGAGGCGTCCACCGTGTCGAACGCGGCCCCGCTGCTGTCCTTGTGGTCCTTGTCCCCGACGACCTGGGCCAGTGCGGTCTCGTAGTCGCCCTTCAAGTCCGCCTCCCGGGCCGCCGCGTGCCGCTGCTTCCACAGGTGCACGCCGTCCGCGGCACGGACCACGGGCGCCCGGCCGGCCTCGTCGTCCGCCAGCCGCAGCGCGGTCGCCAGCCCGGCGTCCAGTTCCTTCATGTTGGTCGTGAAGTCCACGTCGTACTTGTCGGACTTGGTGTCCGCGGCCAGGACGGCGCCGCGCGCGATCAGCGTCAGGTTCTCGCCGGCCCGGGCCTGCAGGGAGGCGATCCGCGCGTCGTTGAGCACCTTCAGGGACTCCTGGCCCTGCGTGCGGGCCTCGCTCAGCGACGCCCGCGCCACCGTGTGCCCCACGGCCAGCCACAGCAGCACCACCACGGACGCGGCCGTCGCCGCCAGCAGTCCGTGGTTGAAGACCCGGTTCGTACGCCGGTAGTTGCGGCGCTGCGCCCATACCAGGGCGGCCAGCGCCACCAGGCCTGCGGCGAGCGAGGCCAGCGGCCAGGACCGGGAGTCGTCGTAGTCCGCGTAGAGCCGGCCCGTCTCCGCCTCGTAGAGCCGCTGCGCGGCGGGCAGCAGCTGGGTGGTCATCTGCTCGTTCGCATAGCGGAGGTAGGCGCCGCCCAGCGGCAGGCCCTGCCGGTTTGCGGCCCGGGCCTGCTCGATGAGCCCGGTGTACCGCGGCAGCTGCTCGCTCAGCAGGGTGATCTGGGCGCGGGAGTCCTGGTTGCCGCCGGTGTTGGCGGCCGCGCTGACCAGCAGCCGGGAAGCGTTGGCGATGTCCTTCTCGTACCGCAGGCGGACCTCGCGCTCCTCCTTGGCACCCAGCAGGAAGCCGCTGGAGGAGGCCGTGTCGGCGTCCGCGAGGGAGCGGTAGATGCTCGCCGCGTCCGCGCTCAGCGGCTGGCTGCGGCCCACGACGTCCTCGGCGGCGCTGCTCCGGCCGGAGACCTCCCAGAGCCCCACCGCGCCGAACAGCACGATCAGGGCGGCCAGGGCGGCGCCGATGATCCGCAGCCGGCCGGGCTCGGTGGTCGCCGCTCGGCGCAGCTCCTCCACGCCCTCGGCCCAGGCGGTTCTGCGCCCCGGCGGTGCACCGGGCGGCGCCGCCGGCGCCCCGGCGGGCAGCACGGAGCCGCCCCCGGGCGCGGGCGCGCGTGATGTGACGGCCACCGTGACCTCCCCCTTGGTCCTTGCTCCGCAGCAGTATGGCCGCATCGACGGCCGGCCACACCACCCGGTGCCGGATCTCGGGTGACGTGACCCGGGGCCGCCCCCGACGGCCCTTCAACGTCAATACGTCCGTACCACCGCCACGGTTCCAGGCCGGCGGCCCCCGGGGGCCGGTTCACCCGAAATGGGCACGGAGTTTTCCGTGGGCGGCCTCCGGGGTCCCGAGCGCATCCAGCCCCAGCAGTCCGGCCCCCAGGACCGGGGGAGCCGTGACCACCGACACCCGGGCGTAGGGCGCCCGCTCGGCGAGGCCCGCCGCGATCCGGTCGGCCAGCTGCGGATGCCGGGCGGCCAGCACACTGCCGCCCAGGACCACCGGGGCCTCCCGGCCGAGCAGCTCCAGGCGGGTCAGGGCCACCACGGCCATGGCCACGACCTCGTCCGCCTGGCGGTGCACCAGCGACACGGCCACCGGGTCCCCGGCGGCGGCCACCGCGAACAGCAGCGGCGCCACCTCGTGCCGCCGCTCGGCCGGGATCCGGCCCAGGTGCAGCGACTCGACCAGCGCGTACACGGAGTCCTCACCGAAGTGCGCCGGCAGGGCCCGGGCCAGCTCGGTCGGCTCGCCCCGCCCGTCCTCGGCCCGGGCCGCCCACCACAGGGCCTCCTCGGCCAGTCCGCCCCCGCCGCCCCAGTCGCCGGAGATCCGGCCGACCGCGGGGAAGCGCGCCGTCCGCCCGTCCGGGGTCATCCCGACGCAGTTGATGCCGGCCCCGCACACCACCGCGACGCCGCGCGGCTCGCTGCCCGCGGGCAGTCCGGCGCGCAGCAGCGCGAAGGTGTCGTTGTGCACCGCCGTGGAACGGCCCCAGTTCCGGCCCCGGATCTCGGCCGCCAGCACCCGCTCCTCCACCGGGAAATCGGCGTTGGCCAGACAGGCCGACACGTGCTCGGCGCACGGCCCGTCCGGCGAGCGGGGGTCCAGCCCCGCGTCGGCCAGCGCCTCGGCCAGGACGTCGACGGCCTCGGCCACCCCCGTGCGGAACGGCTGGAAGCCCCCGGCCTGACCGGAGCACAGCACCGAGCCGTCCGGGCCGACGAGGGCCACGTCCGTCTTGCTGTTCCCGGCGTCGACGGCCAGCACCGCCGCGGGCCCCGGCCGGGTCACGCCCATGCCAAGTGCTCCTTGTTGTGCGCGAGGAGCCGGTCCGTCAGCCCCTCGGCACGGTCGATCTGCCCGACCAGCGGGTGCGCCAGCAGCGCACGGAAGACGCGCTCGCGGCCGCCGCGCAGCGCCGCGTCCAGCGCGAGGTCCTCGTACGCCGTCACGTGCGAGACGAGCCCGGCGTACAGCGGGTCCAGCGCGGGCACCGCCAGCGGCCGCGGGCCCGCGCCGTCGACGCGTGCCTGTACCTCGACGACCGCGTCGTCCGGCAGGAAGGGCAGGGTGCCGTTGTTGAGGGTGTTGACCACCTGGACGGCCGGGCCGCCGCCGCCCCCGCCGCTCCCGCCCCCGCCACCGCTCCCGCCGCCCAGGAGCGAGGCCGCCAGGTCCACGGCCGCCTCCGAGTAGAAGGCCCCGCCGCGCTCGGCCAGCAGCGCGGGCTTCTCGGCCAGCGCGGGGTCCCCGTACAGCGCGAGCAGTTCGCGCTCCATCGCGGCGACCTCCGCCGCCCGCGAGGGCTTGACCGCCAGCTCGCGCACGGCCTCGTCGTGCGCGTAGAAGTAGCGCAGGTAATACGACGGTACGACGCCCAGCCGGTCCAGTACCGCCCGCGGCAGGCGGATGTCCTGCGCGACGGCCTCCCCGTGCTCGGCGAGCAGCCGCGGCAGCAGGTCCTCGCCGTCGGGGCCGCCCCGGCGCACCCCCAGCTCCCAGGTGAGGTGGTTGAGCCCCACGTGGTCCAGGTGGATGTCGGCGGGTGCCAGGTCCAGCAGGGCCGCGAACTTCCGCTGGAAGCCGATCGCGACGTTGCACAGGCCGACGGCCTTGTGACCGGCCCGCAGCAGGGCCCGGGTGACGATGCCGACCGGGTTGGTGAAGTCGATGATCCAGGCGTCGGGGCTGGCCCGGCGGACCCGCTCGGCGATGTCGAGGACGACCGGGACGGTGCGCAGCGCCTTGGCGAGCCCGCCGGCGCCCGTGGTCTCCTGCCCGACGCAGCCGCACTCCAGCGGCCAGGTCTCGTCCCGGAGCCGGGCGGCCTGGCCGCCGACGCGCAGCTGGAGCAGGACGGCGTCGGCGCCCTCCACCCCGGCGTCGAGGTCGGAGGTGGTGGTGATCAGCCCCGGGTGGCCCTGCCGGGCGAAGATGCGCCGGGCCAGGCCGCCGACCAGCTCGAGCCGTTCGGCGGCGGGGTCGATCAGCACCAGCTCGCTGACGGGCAGGGTGTCGCGCAGCCGCGCGAAGCCGTCGATCAGCTCGGGGGTGTAGGTGGAACCGCCACCCACCACTGCGAGTTTCATGCCTAGCCTTTCACTCCGGTCAGGGTGACGCCCTCGACGAACGCCTTCTGGGCGAAGAAGAAGAGGACGATCACCGGGGCCATGACCATCACGGTCGCGGCCATGGTCAGGTTCCAGTCGGTGTGGTGCGCTCCCTTGAAGGACTCCAGCCCGTAACTGAGGGTCCAGGCGCCCGGGTTGTCGGAGGCGTAGATCTGCGGGCCGAAGTAGTCGTTCCACAGGGCGAAGAACGAGAACAGGGCGACCGCGGCTATGCCCGGCTTCGCCATCGGCAGGACGACCCGCAGCAGCGCGCGCAGCTCCCCGCAGCCGTCGACCCGGGCCGCGTCCAGGTACTCGTCGGGGATGGTCAGCAGGAACTGCCGGAGCAGGAAGATGGAGAAGGCGTCGCCGAAGGCCAGCGGGATGATCAGCGGCCACAGGGTGCCGGAGAGGTCCAGCTGCCGGGCCCAGAAGAGGTACATCGGGATGATCACGACCTGGGGCGGCAGCATCATCATGGCGATGACCAGCAGCATCGCCAGCCGCTGTCCGCGGAAGCGGAACGTGGCGAGCGCGTACGCCACCGGGATCGAGGACGCCACGGTCAGCAGCGTGCCGAGTCCCGCGTACAGCAGGGTGTTGCGCCACCAGGTCAGGAAGCCCGGGGTGTTCCACACCCTCGCGTAGTTCTCCCAGACCCAGGTGCCGGGCACCAGGTCGCGGGTGAGCGCCTGCTGATCGGTCATCAGCGAGGTCAGGAAGACGAAGACGAAGGGCAGGACGAAGAACAGCGCGGCGGCGATCGCGAGCGAGTGCACGGCGATCCACTGGAGCAGGGCCGTGCGCCGGTGCGCGGGCGTCATCGGGGCCCACCTCCGATCAGGCCGCCGCGGCGGCGCATCAACAGGGCCGTGAAGGCCATGCAGAGGGTGAACAGGACGAGGGCGAGCACGCAGGCGGTGCCGTAGTCGAAGCGCTGGAAGCCGGTGTGGTAGACGATCTGGGGGAGGGTGAGCGTGGACTTGTCGGGGTAGCCCGGCTCGAACTGCTGTCCGGAGCCGCCGATCACCCCGGCCGCCACCTTCCCGGCGACCAGCGGCTGGGTGTAGTACTGCATCGCCTGGATCACGCCGGTCACCACGGCGAACAGGATGATCGGCGAGATGTTCGGCAGGGTGATGTGGCGAAACCGCTGCCATGCCCCGGCGCCGTCCAGCTCGGCCGCCTCGTACTGCTCCTTCGGTACGTCGAGCAGCGCGGCCATGAAGATCACCATCAGGTCGCCGACGCCCCACACCGCGAGCAGGGTCAGTGCGGGCTTGGACCAGTCGGCGTCGGTGAACCAGCCGGGCTGCGGCAGGCCCACTCCGTCCAGCAGGGTGTTGACCGGGCCGGTCCCGGGGTTCAGCAGGAACACGAACGACAGGGTGGCGGCGACCGGCGGGGCCAGGTAGGGCAGGTAGAAGAGGGTGCGGAAGATCCCGGTCCCCGTCTCGACCTTCGTGATGAGCATGCCGATGCCCAGCCCGAAGACGACCCGGCAGGCCACCACCACCCCGACCAGCCACAGCGTGTTCCGCATCGCCGGCCAGAACAGCGGGTACTGCGTGAACACGTACGTCCAGTTGTCCGGGCCGTTGAAGACGGGCGGCCGGAAGCCGTCGTACCGCATGAAGGAGAAGTACACGGTGGACAGGAGCGGGTAGGCGAAGAAGACGGCGAACCCGATCAGCCAGGGCGACAGGAACAACGCCGTGCGCAGCGCCGCCCTCCTGCGTTTCGTGCGCAGCGTGTGCGTGGTCATCGGCGGTTACTTCGCCTTCGCGATGTCCGTGTCGATCTGCGCGTCCGTCGCGGCGAGGGCGGCGGACAGGTCGCCGACCGCGCCCTTCTCGTGCCGGTAGGCCAGGTCGGTGAAGGTCAGCTGGTAGGTGCCGCCGTCCGCCTGCGGCGGGGTGGTGGTCGACTTCGGGTGCCGCGCGATGTCGAGGAAGGTCTTGAAGTTCTCGTCCACCTGCAGGTCCGGCGAGGCCAGCGCCTCGAGGGTGGAGGGCACGTTGTGGATGGCGTTGGCGAAGGCGACCACCGCCCCGGTGTCGGTGGTCATGTACTTCACCAGCTCCCAGGAGGCGTTCTGCTTCCTGCTGCCCGCGGCGATGCCCAGGATCGTGCCGGAGACGTAGCCCTTGCCGTAGTCGGCGAGCCGGTCGTCGGGGACGGGCAGCGGTGCGGTGCCGATGGCAAAGGGCACGCCCGCTTCCCCGGCCATGTTCGCCCGCCACTCGCCGTCGATCTGCATGGCGACCTGGCCCTTGTGGAAGGGGTGCTCGGCGCCCCATTCGTCACCGAAGGAGGCCCGGAACCTCTCCAGCTTCTCGTACCCGCCGAGCTTCTCCACCAGGTCCTTCTGCGCGGTCAGCATCTTCGCGAAGGCCGGGTCCTTGGCCAGGTTGGACTTGCCCTCGGGGGTGAAGTAGGTCGCGTCCCACTGCGCGGCCAGCCGCATCGGGGTGGTCTCGTAGCCGTGGAAGGTGGGCATGATGCCGACCTGCTCGTACGAGTCGCCCTTGCTCTTGGTGAGCTTCTGCGCGGCCTCGACGAACTCGGTCCAGGTCCGGGGCGGAGCCGTGATGCCGGCGGCCGCGAAGGCGTCCTTGTTGTAGACCAGCCCGTAGGCGTCGTTGAGCAGGGGCAGCGTGCACTGGTTGCCCTCGAACGAGGTGTAGTTCAGCAGGGGCTGCGGGAAGACCTTCGCCTTGTCGACCTTCGACTTCTCCAGGAAGGGGTTCAGGTCGGCGAAGGCGCCCGAGTTGCAGAACGTGCCCACGCTGTCGGTGGTGAAGGAGGACACCACGTCCGGGGCCTTGTCGCCGCCCGCCCGCAGCGACTGGTTGATCTTGTCGTCGGTCATGTTGCCGGTGACCTTGACCTTGATGTTCGGGTGCGCCGCCTCGAACCGCCTGATGTTGTCCTCGATGGCCTTGACCTCGCCCGGCGCGGACCAGCCGTGCCAGAAGGCGATGGTGACGTCCTTGGTGGGGTCGTCGCCCGCCGCGCTCTGGGCGGAGCCGGTACACGCGGTGGCGAGCAGGGATATGGCCGTGAGGGCGGCGGCGGTCGCGGCTGCGGTGGTCGGGCGGGAGGTTCCGGGCATGGCGATGTCACTCTCTGCGCGGGGGGACTTCCTCGGAGGTGTGCAGAAGGGGCGAACGGTGGAATGGAACGGCCGTGGGGGGCAGGGCCAGGTGCGCGGGGCGCGGCGGGGAGCGGTGGTCCGGTGGTGCGGTCCGGTGGTGCGGTCCGGTGGTGCGGTCCGGTGGTGCGAGGGGGCGGCGGAGGGCGGTTCAGCGGGTGGTGTCGAAGACCTCTTCGCGGGTGGTCGCCAGCGCGCTCTCCAGCGCGCCGCGCAGCACCGGGCGCTCCGGTACCCCGCCGGAGACCAGCCGGGGCCGGGACGGGGCCAGTTCGGCGAGCTCGGACTCCAGCAGGCCGCGCAGCGGGTCGCCGCCCGCCGCGATCACGGCCCCGGAGAGCACCACGATCTCCGGGTCCAGCACGGCGACCAGTGAGGCGAGACCGGTGGCCAGCAGGGTGGCGTACGACTGGAGGAAGCGCAGGTTCGCCCCCTCGGGCGCGGCCGCGGCCCGCCCCAGCAGGGCCACGGCGGCGGCCACCTCCTCGCTGTGCACGTGCTCGGGCGCCGTCGACGGGGCGGCCTCGACGCCCAGCTCCGCGGCGAGACCGGGCAGCACCTGGGTTCCGGCCAGCTCCTGGTAGCCGCCGGTGTTGGCCCGGGCGACCTGCCGCACCAGCGGGTGCCCCGGTACGGGCAGGAAGCCCACCTCGCCCGCCCCGCCGGTCCAGCCGCGGTGCAGCCGCCCGCCGAGCACCAGGGCGGCGCCCAGGCCCTCCTCGTTCCACAGCAGGACGAAGTCCTGGTGGCCGCGTGCCGCGCCCAGGCGCTGTTCGGCGACGGCGGCGAGGTTGACGTCGTTCTCGTACTCGACGGGCATCGGCAGGGCCGCGGCCAGTTCTTCGAGGAGCGTGGGGGAGTGCCAGCCGGGGAGGTGGCTGGCGTAGCGCAGCCGGCCGGTCTGCGGGTCGAAGGCGCCCGGCGTGGCGATCACGACCCGGTGCAGGTCGGAGCGGTGCAGGCCGGCGTCCTTGACGGCTCCGCCGAGGGCTTCGGTGACCTGCTCGACGGCGTCCTTGCCCGGGGAGTACGGGACCTCGTGGGTGCCGGTCACCGTTCCGGTGAGGTCGGCGACCGCGGCCAGTACGCGGCCCGGGGTGACGTCGAGGCCGCCGACGTACGCGGCCCGCGGGTTGACCTCGTAGAGCTGGGCGTTCGGGCCGGGACGGCCGCCGTCGGTGCCGGTGGCCACGACGAGCCCGGCGGCTTCCAGCCGGGCCAGGAGCTGGGAGGCGGTGGGCTTGGACAGCCCCGTCAGATGTCCGATCCGGGTCCGCGACAGCGGTCCGTGCGTCAGCAGCAGCTCGAGCGCGGCCCGGTCGTTCATGGCGCGCAGCAGGCTGGGTGTTCCGGGCGTGGCGGCGGGCATGATGCTGACTCTCTCTTCTGACCGAGGTGACTGTTAGGTAAGTTTCCTATTGAGGTTCCGGCCGTGTCAATGCCGCTGCCCCGCAGGCTGTGGCACGGCACGAACCTGCGGGGCAGCGGCATGGGGCGCGAAGGCGGCTACTTGGTGATGCGGGGGCCGCCGGGGGAGGCCGGCGGCGGGATCGGCGCGGTGGCCAGGGACTGCGGGGAGGCCGGGTTCGACAGCGCGGACGGTGCGGCGACCGCGGCGGCGGGGTCCGCGGCCTCCTCCTCGTCCTCGCCCGCCGGCAGGCCGCCGATGATCCGGATGCCCGCGGCGTCGAAGGCCTCCTTGATCCGCCAGCGCAGCTCGCGCTCCACGGCGAACTGCTTGCCGGGCATCGTCTTCGCCGACACCTTCACCGTCATCGAGGCGAGCAGCACCTCGTCCAGACCCAGCACCTCCACCGGGCCCCACAGGCGCTCGTCCCACGGGGACTCCTTCGCCACGGTGTCGGCGACCTCCTGGACCACCTCGCGGATCCGGGGCAGGCTCTCCGACGGCTTGACCTGGACGTCCACGGTCGCGGTGGCCCAGCCCTGGCTCAGGTTGCCGATCCGCTTGATCTCGCCGTTGCGGACGTACCAGATCTCGCCGTTGTCCCCGCGCAGCTTGGTCACCCGCAGGCCGACCTCGATCACCTCGCCCGAGGCCACCCCGGCGTCGATCTTGTCCCCGACGCCGTACTGGTCCTCCATGATCATGAACACGCCGGACAGGAAGTCCGTCACCAGGTTCCGGGCGCCGAAACCGATCGCCACACCGGCCACACCGGCACTCGCCAGCAGCGGCGCCAGGTCGATCTTCAGCGCGGCCAGCACCATCAGCGCTGCCGTTCCGAGGATCAGGAACGAGGCCACCGACCGCAGGACGGAGCCGATCGCCTCCGAACGCTGGCGGCGCCGCTCGGCGTTGACCAGCAGCCCGCCGAGCGCGGTGCCCTCCACCGCCTCGGCGCTGGTGTTCATCCGGTTTATCAGCTTGGTCAACGCCTTGCGGACCACCGACCGCAGGGCCGCCGCGATGACGCAGATCAGAAGGATGCGCAGGCCGATGCTCAGCCAGGTGGTCCAGTTCTCCTCGATGAAGCTCGCGGCCTCGGTGACGCTCTCGTGCGTCTCCTTGAGGGTCGTGGACGCGTCCGGGGTGTTGGATGCCAGGGGCAGCAGGGTGGCAGGCCAGGGCACGGCGGAAAACCTCCAGATGTAGCGGTCTGCCCGCCGGGGGTCCCCCGGACGGAGTCCCGGGGCGGATATGCGGACAGACCAACCACACTAACGGGGCATTACCTTCACCCCGACGCAGTGTTCGAGGGAGAGACCAGGCTCACCTGGGGATGACGTGGGTGTGGTTGAAAACACCTCGGACCCGTTACGGGCGCGTGGTGGCGCTTCGACCAGCCATAAGGAGAGACTGGAGAGCAGATCGTCCCGGCGCGAGCCACGCGCCGCCGACGTACAAGGAGGCAGTCCGTGCCGCACGTCCTGGTCCTCAACGCGTCGTACGAGCCCCTCGGCGTCGTACCGCTCCGCCGCGCGCTCGTCCTCGTCCTGGAGAACAAAGCGGTCTCCCTGGAGGAATCCGGCGCCTATCTGCACAGCGCGACCAGAGTCGTCCCCGCGCCCAGCGTGGTCCGGCTCAAGCGTTTCGTGCGGGTCCCCTACCGGGGGCCCGTTCCGCTCACCCGGCGCGCCCTGTTCGCCCGGGACGGCGGCCGCTGCATGTACTGCGGTGCCGTCGCCACCAGCGTCGACCACGTCATCCCGCGCAGCCGGGGCGGTCAGCACGCGTGGGACAACGTCGTCGCCGCCTGCCGCCGGTGCAACCACGTGAAGGCCGACCGGCACCTGGTCGACCTCGGCTGGCGCCTGCGCCACCAGCCGGCTCCGCCGTCCGGACTGGCCTGGCGGATCATCGGGACGGGGCACCGGGATCCGCGCTGGATGCCGTACCTCCAGCCGTACGGGGCCGAGGACGCGCTGGAGCGCATCGGGGTCGCGGCCTCCTGACCCCGCGGCCCGTCCTGCCGGGGGCTCCGCCCCCGGACCCCCGCCTCCCATGCCGGCGGGGCCGAAGGACCGGGCCGGAGCGCCGGCAGCGGCGGCGTGCGCCTACGGCGTGACCGCGTAGGCCTCCGCCGACCAGAGGGAGCAGCCGTAGCGCGTCGCGCGGCGCTCGCACGTGACGCGGACGAAGCGGGTGCCCGGACCGGCGTCCACGCGGACGGTCTCGGCGCCTCCCCGGGACGTGGGGACGGCGGCGGCCCGGTGCCAGGTCGCCCCGTCCGGCGAGGTCTCCACCCGGTACGCCGAGGGGTACGCCTCCTGCCAGTGCAGCTCCAGCCGCCCGATGCGGGCCGGGGCCGGGAGTTCGGCCTGCCACCAGGCGCCGTCCACCGCCGGTGAGGACCAGCGGGTCGTCGGGGAGCCGTCCAGGGCCGCCGAGGCGGGGAAGTCCGCCGTCTCGTTCGCCGACGAGCTCGCCCGCGCCCCGCGCAGCAGGTCCGGCCCGCCGGTACGCGGCACCGCCCGCACCGTCAGCGTGCGGGACTCCCCGCCGAAGACCACCGGCACCTGGTAGGTGCCCGGCGCGACGCCCGCACCGACCACGACCTCGAACGGGATCGACGCCCGGCCGCCGCGCGGGGCCACCGCAGCGGCCGGCAGGCGGACCTCGATGCCCTGCGGCGGCTGCGCCGACAGCGGCCCGCGGACCTCGCCGGGGCCCACGGCGGTCAGCTCCGCCGAGACCCGCCGCGGGGCCCCGCCGATCTCGGCCTCGGCCCGCCCCCCGTCCGCCAGTTCGAAACGGGCCCGGGGGCCGTCCGCCGGCCACGGGACCACCCGGTGCACGGCCGGCGCCGCCCCGGTCCCCGCCCAGGACAGCCGCACCGCGTCGGCGCGCAGCCCCGCCGTGTCCACCTGGGTCCAGCCCGAGGGCGCGGCCTCGCCGACCTTGCGCCATCCCTCGCCCGGGACGTGGGCCTCCACCGCCGCGCCGCGGACCCCCGGCGGCAGCGGTTCCGTCATCACCGTCACCGCGGCCACCGGACGCTCCGCGTCCAGCCGTACCGTCCAGGCCTGCGCGTCCTTCGTCACCTCGCCCGTCGGACGGGCGGCCCCGGTCCAGGCGTCGGCCTCCTCGACCACCTTCGCCAGGAAGGGCTCCATGACGGCCCGGTCCACCCGTGCCGCGCTCTCCTCGGCCAGCGCCTGCCGGGCGCGCGCCAGCGCCTGGGAGGCCTGCCAGGCGGCCGATCCGTCCCCGCGGGCCTGGGCCCGCAGTACGTCGACCGCCAGCTCGCCCGCCGCCCCGTAGCGCGACAGCCGCTCCAGCCACGGTCCCGCCTCGCCCGCCAGCGCCGGAAGCCGGGCGGGGGCCTCGCGCAGGACGGTGAACGCCGTGCGCAGCTCGGTCCCGGCCGCCGGGTCGCCCGCCGCGCGGGCCTTCCAGAACTGCTCGACCAGCGGCGCCAGGTACGCGGATTCCTCCTGCTTCAAACCCGACGCCGCACTGTTCCCGGCCAGCGCCGCGAGCGCCTCGCGCACGCGCGGGTCGGGGCCCGCCACCTCGCGCACCGCCGCCGCCCAGGACTCCCCGGCCCGGTAGCCGCGGGGATTCCACGCGAAGTCCGCCGCCGTGAACAGCGGGATGCGCGACAGGGTGCCCTGCGGCATGCCGTTGGCCAGCAGGGCCGCCGAGCCGCCCGCGACCGCCGGTTCGCGGCCCGTGTACGGCCCGAGGAAGACCCGGCCCGGGTCCCAGTCGTTCACCGGGTAGTTGTCCATGAGGACCAGGGGATGGCCCAGCGCCGAGCGCGCCCCGGCCAGCTCCTTGCCGGTGATCGTGCGCGGCACCACGCCCACGCCCGTCCAGGCCACCTCCACCCGCGCGTCCAACGCGCCCGCCAGGGCCGTCCGGTAGGCGGTGGCGCCCTCCTGGTAGAACTCCGTCGGCAGCAGCGACAGCGGGGCCGCCCCCGGATGCCGCGCGGCCAGGTGCGCCGCCAGCCCGCCCGCGACCTCGGCGTGCGCCCTCGCGGCCGCCTTCGGGCCCTTGCCGAACCGCTCCCGGTCCTCCTCGCAGCCCCACTCGGTGTAACTGACGTCCTGGAACTGCACCTGGAACGCCCGGAAGCCCAGCTCCCACATCGCGTCCAGCTTGCGCGCGAGCGCCGCCCGGTCGGCCGCCGAGGACAGGCACATCGACTGGCCGGGCGTCACCGCCCAGCCCAGGACGACCCGGTTGGCGCGGGCCCGTTCGGCCAGCGCCCGGAACTCCTCCTGCTGCTCGCGCGGGTACTCCTGGCGCCAGGCCGTCGTCCGGTACGGGTCGTCCCCGGGCGCGAGCAGCAGCCGGTTCTGCTTGGTGCGGCCCATGAAGTCCAGCTGCGCCAGGCGCTGTTCCCGCGTCCAGGGCTGTCCGTAGAACGCCTCCGCGATGCCCCGCACCGGCGCGGCGGGCCAGTCCCGCACCAGCACGCCGGGCACCTTCGCGCCACTTCCGGCCAGGAGCGCGCGCAGCGTCTGCGCCGCGTGGAACAGCCCGTCCTCCCCGACGCCGGCCAGCGCGGCGGTGGGCCGGCCGCCGGCCCGCCCCACGCCCAGCCGGTAGCCCCCGTCCGGCAGGTCCCCGGCCTCGGCCGCGCCCAGCGCCCGCAGCGCCTCCTGGGCGTCCGGCCCCTGGAGCCGTACGACGGTGCCGCGTTCGGGCAGCGGCGCCCCGGGGGCCCGCTCGTGCAGGGTCCGTACGCCCGCCGCGCGCAAGGCGTCCCGGACCACCTGGACCGCGTACGGATCGGCGTCGGACGGGGCCACCAGCACGGCCTCCGCGCCCAACGGCACCTCGCGCGCCGGGTCGGCAGCCATCGACTGCGGCCGGGGCCACACGGCCGGGCCCTCGGCAGGGCCGCGCACGGCCTCGGTCCGGGGGTCGAGGGCGGGCCCGGCGCCGGCCCGGGCCGCCGGATCCATGCCCGGGCCGGCCGGTACACCGGGCACGGAGGGCGCCGTGGCGGCCCCGCGCGGCGCGGCCGCCACGGCACCGCCGAGCAGCGATCCGATCACCGCGACGGCGGCGGCCGTCGCCCGCTTCCTGCCCCTGAGCTGCACAGAGCCTCCCCGTCCCGAGACGTCCCCCGCTCGTACGAATGAGCCCGAGCCCACCACCCGTGCGGCCGGAGTGTCAACGCGGGCGGGCGATCTGACCGGGATACGCCAGGAATGCGATGCCCCCGAGTGGGTAGAGCTGCGGTGTTCTGCGGTGTTCCCGGGCGGTGTCCCCCCTTTCTGCACCACGCTTCTGATTCCCCCTCATCCCTCTGCCCCTGCACGAAGGAGTGCCGTCGATGGACGACCTGGCCCGGCTCGCGGCCCTGCACGGCATCGCCACCGCCTACCAGCCCGCCGCGGACGTCACCGTCCAGGTGCCGCAGGCCACCGTCAAGGCCGTCCTCGGCGTGCTCGGGGTGGTCACCGACACCCCCGACGACATCCGGGCGCAGGCCGAGGACGCCGAGCGCGCGTCGGCCGTGCGGCTGCTGCCGCCGACCCTGGTGCACTGGCAGGGGGACCCCGACCCGCCCGCCCTGGCCGCGCTGCCGCCCGGCACCCGGGTCCGGGTGGAGCTGGAGGACACCGGGGAGTCCGTGCCGTGGAGTCCCGCCCTGCCCCTGGGGGTCCACCGGGTGCTCGCCGAGGCCCCCGACGGGCGCACCGGCGGGGCCACCCTGATCGAGGCCCCCGACCGGGCCCCCGCCGCCCCCGCGCGGTCCCACGGGCTGCTCGTCCAGCTCTACTCCCTGCTCTCCGAGCGCTCCTGGGGCATGGGCGACCTCGGCGACCTCGCGGCCCTCGCCGACTGGGCCGGGCGGACCCACGGGGCCGGCTTCATCCAGGTCAACCCGCTGCACGCGGCCGTGCCCGGCACCCCGACCGACCCCTCGCCCTACCGGCCCTCCTCCCGCCGCTTCCCCGACCCCGTCCACCTGCGCGTCGAGGACGTGCCGGAGTACGGACGGTGCCCCGAGCACGAGGCCCTCGCCGAACTCGCCTCCCGGGGCCGGGAACTGCGCCGCGAGGTCATCGAGAAGGGCGCGCTGATCGACCGGGACGCCGTGTGGGCCCTCAAGCGCCGGGCCCTGGAGCTGCTGTACGCCGTCCCGCGCACGCCCGAAAGAGAGGCCGCCTACGGACAGTTCCGCGCCGACCAGGGGCCGCCGCTGGACCGGCACGCCGCCTGGTGCGCCGCCGCGGCCGGCGAGGACCCCAAGGAGCGGCTCGACTTCCACCGCTGGCTGGTCTGGCTGACCGACACCCAGCTCGCCGCCGCCCAGCGGGCCGCCCGCGAGGCCGGGATGGCCGTGGGCATCGTGCACGACCTGGCGGTCGGGGTACATCCCGACGGCTCCGACGCCCGTACCGGCTCCTTCCACGCCCGCGGGATCTCCGTCGGGGCCCCGCCGGACGCCTTCAACGCGCGCGGCCAGGACTGGAGCCTGCCCCCGTGGCGCCCGGACCGGCTGGCCGCCACCGGCTACGCCCCCTTCCGGGACCTGCTGCGCGGGGTGTTCCGGTATGCGGGGGCCCTGCGGATCGACCACGTGATGGGCCTGTTCCGGCTCTGGTGGATTCCGGAGGGATGCCCGCCCGCCGAGGGCACGTACGTCGGCTACGACGGCGAGGCCATGCTGGCGGTCCTGGTGCTGGAGGCCCACCGGGCCGGTTCCCTCGTCATCGGCGAGGACCTCGGGACGGTGGAGCCGCGGGTCCGCGCGGCCCTCGCCCGGCGCGGGGTGCTCGGGACCTCGGTGCTGTGGTTCGAACGGGACTGGGCGGGCGACGGCAGCCCGCTGGCCCCGCGGGCCTGGCGGGCCGACTGCCTGGCCACCGCCACCACCCACGATCTGCCGCCCACGGCCGCCAAGCTGGCCGGCGCCCATGTGGAACTGCGCGACCGGCTGGGCCTGCTGACCCGCCCGGTCGAGCGGGAACGGGAGCAGGACGCCGCCGACACCGCGCAGTGGCTGGCCGTACTGGACCGCCTCGGCCTGGACACCAAGGGGGAGGAGGCCGCCGTACGGGCCCTGTACGCCTTCCTGCTGAGCACCCCCGCGCGGCTGGTCGGCGTATGGCTGCCGGACGCGGTGGGGGACCGGCGGCCGCAGAACCTGCCGGGTACGTGGGACCAGTACCCCAACTGGCGGCTGCCGGTCGCCGATGCCGCGGGCCGGCCGCTGACGCTGGAGGAGCTGACCGCCTCGCCGCGGGCCAACGCCCTGCTGGGCGCGGTGCGGGAGCGGGCCGCCGAGAGCGGGTGACCCCGTACGGCACCCCCGGGCGCGCGGGCCGTTCGGACGTTCGCTACGTTTGCACCGTGGACAAGAAGAACGCTCTGCGCGCCGGCGCCGTCACGGCCGGAACGACGCTGATGATGCTGCTGATGACGTCTCCCGCCCTGGCGGTGACCCGCGACGACGGCGACGACCCGGGTCCCGGCCTGAGCATCGGCGAGACGCTCGGTCTGTACGTGGCCGCGCCGATCGTGCTGTTCCTGGTCATCGCGGGTCTCGTGATGGTCGGCGACAAGTCGCGCAAGCAGCGGGCGAGCTGATCCGGTCCGGTCCTGGGACCGGCACCGCAGGACTTTCCGGGCGCCGGGGGTCCGCACGGCCACGACGTCGGTGACGTCGGCCGTGTGGCGACCCTCGGCGCCTTGCCGTGTCCTCAGACCCCGGCCAGCAGCTTGCGGAGCAGGCCGGTGAGGACGGCGGCCTCCTCCTCGCTCAGCCCCCGCAGCGCGGCCCGCTGCACCTCGAGGCCGGCGGTGACGGCCTCGTCGATGAGGGCGAGGCCCCGCTCGGTGATGGTGACCTGGAGGCCGCGCCGGTCGTTCGGGTCGGGCTTGCGGCGCAGCAGCCCGGCCTTCTCCAGCTTGTCCAGCCGGCCCGTCATGCCGCCGGTGGTGAGCATGAGCGTGGCCGACAGCTGCCGGGGCGAGAGCGTGTACGGGGCGCCCGAGCGGCGCAGCGTGGCGATGACGTCGAACTCCCCGCGCGAGATCCCGAAGCGGGCGTAGGCCTGCTCCATCGCGTCCCCCATGGCCTTGGCGATCCGGTAGATGCGCCCGAAGACGGCCATCGGGGCCGTGTCCAGCTCCGGGCGCACCGCGTACCACTGGTCGGTGATGGCGTCGACGGCGTCCTTCTCCGGCGTCTCCGGCCTCTCCGGCCCCTTCGTTCCCGCGGCGGCCTGTGCTGCCTTCTCCGCCTCGTCGACAGTGCCGGGCTTGGCGTCCATGTCGGCCCTCGCTTCGTCTTCCCTCATGGCTGGAGTATCCGATTCCGGTCAGTCGTTCGCAAGAAAGTTGCTTGACGAAAAGTAGCTTAGCGCTAAGCTACTTCCAAGCAAGCGAAAGCAAGAGAACTTCTCAGGGGGGCGTCATGGGGGAAGCGCGGGTGGAGGGGGAGCGGTCCCTGCTCCTCGGCATCGGGATCAGCGCGGTCGGGATCGGCATGTACGTGCCGTTCTCCCTCGTCTTCTTCCACCACGTCACCGGCCTCTCCTTCACCCTGGTCGGCCTGGTCCTGACCGTCACCGGAGTGGCCGGACTGGTCTTCATGCCGCTGGCGGGCACGGCCGTCGACCGGTTCGGCGCCAAGAAGGTCAACCTGGTGCTCTACGGGATCCGGGCGGCCGGCTTCGCCCTCTACCCCTTCGCGGGCTCCCTGCCCGCCTTCGCCGCGGTCGCCCTGGTCACCGCTCTCGCCGACCGGTCCTTCGGCGTCGTCCAGCAGTCCCTGATCGGCGAGGTCGCCCAGGGCTCCGCCCGGGACCGGCTCCAGGCCTCCACGCGGGCCCTGCAGAACGCCGGGATGGGCGCGGGCGCGCTGCTCGTCTCCGGGGTGCTGGGGCTCTGGGGAACCGGCGGGTTCACCTACACCGCCTGGGGCAACGCCCTGGCCTTCGCCCTCGCGGGACTGCTCGTCAGCCGGGTGCGCCCGGTCCGCGCCGCCGCCGGACCGCTCGGCGCGGGGCCGGCCCGGCAGTCGCCCGCCGGCTACCGGACCGTCCTGCGCGACCGCCCGTTCCTCGGGCTCACCGCCGCCAACTTCCTCACCGCGCTCGGCTACTCCGCCCTCTCCGTCCTCTTCCCCCTCTACCTCTCCACCTGGCTGGCGGCCCCCGACTCCCTCACCGGAGCGGCCTTCACCGTCAACACCGCCCTGTGCGCGGGCGTCGGCGTCCTGATCGCGAGCCGGGTCCGCCGCTCCGGCGCCCGCCGCACCCGCTCCGCGGCCCTCGGCGCGCTGCTCTTCGCCGCCGCCTTCGTCGGGCAGATCGTGCTCGGGACGCTGCGCCCCGGGCAGACCGCCACGCTCGTCGCGCTGCTGGCCATCGTCGTCGTCTACACCCTCGGCGAACTGGTGCACAGCCCCTCCGGGGGCGCCCTGTCGGTCTCGGCCGCGCCCGAAGCCGTCCGCGGCCGCTACCTGGCCACCTACCAGCTCTCGTACTCGCTGGCCACGGCGCTGGCCCCGGCCCTGTTCACCGCCCTGCTCTCCGTCGACGGCCGGCTGCCCTGGGCCGTCCTGACCGTCGCCGCCCTCGGCGCCGCCCTGGCGCTGCTCCGGCTGGAGCGGCACCTGCCCGCGGCGGCCGTTCACGCCGAGCCGCCGGCCGCGGTGCCCGGCGCGCTCGCGCCGGCCGCCGCCTGAGCCCTCCCCCTCCCCAGGAGCCACCCGCCATGAAACGCTTCGCCACCGTCGCCCTGACCGCCCTCGCCCCCGTCTCCTGGGGCTCGACCTACGCCGTGGCCACCGAGCTGCTGCCGCCCGACCGGCCCCTGTTCACCGGGGTGATGCGGGCCCTGCCCGCGGGGCTGCTGCTGACCGCCCTCGCCCGGACGCTCCCCAAGGGCGAGTGGTGGTGGAAGTCCGCCGTCCTCGGCACCCTCAACATCGGCGCGTTCTTCCCGCTGCTGTTCCTCTCCGCCTACCGGCTGCCCGGCGGCGTCGCGGCCGTACTGGGCTCCGCCGGACCGCTGTTCGTCGTGGGGCTCGCGGCCCTGGTCCTCGGGGAGCGGGCGAGCCTGCGCACCGTGCTCGCCGCCGTCGCGGGCGCGTTCGGCGTGAGCATGGTCGTCCTCACCGCCGAGGCCCGGCTCGACGCCGTCGGGATCGTCGCCGGGGTGGTCTCCTCCGCCTCCATGGGCGCGGGCACCGTCATGACCAAGCTCTGGGGCCGCCCCGAGGGAGTCGGCCCGCTGGCCGTGACCGGCTGGCAGCTCACCGCGGGCGGGCTGGTCATCATCCCCGTCGCCGCGCTCGTCGAAGGGGCCCCGCCCGCACTCGACGGCAGGGCCCTGCTCGGCTACGGCTACATGATGCTGATCAACACCGGTATCGCCTACTGGCTCTGGTTCCGCGGGATCGGACGGCTCTCCGCCGGCTCCGTCACCCTGCTCGGTCCGCTCTCGCCGCTCACCGCCGCCGTGATCGGCTGGGCCGCCCTCGGGCAGGCGCTGACCCCCGTCCAGCTCGTGGGCATGGCGATCGCCTTCGGGGCCACCGTCGCGGGCCAGCTCGCGGTCGCCCGGAGCGCTCGATCGTTCAGTTCAGCTGAACAGATCGATCAGAACATTTCGATGGACCTGAGCGATGGGCGGGTGCGACGGTAGGTCCCACGACAGACAAGTCCCGACCCCGAGGGGGAGACACACAGTGGCCGTCATGGACCGCGTCCGTACCGTTGCGCAGGGCAACCCCACCCGCACGAAAAAGAAGGGGGCCGCCGGACTCGGCGTACTCCTCGCCCTGCTCGCGACGGTCGTCTGGTCCGGCAGCTTCGTCGCCACCCGGGACATGGCCGACAGCGTCCCGCCCGTCCAGGCCGTCTTCTGGCGCTGGATCATCGCCACCCTCGCGGTCGCCCCCTTCGCGGCCCGCCAGGCCTGGCGGCAGCGGGCCCTGATCCGCAGGCACCTCGGCTTCACCGCCCTCGCCACCCTGTTCGGCGTCGCGCTCTACAACACCCTCGTGCACCAGGCCGGACTGACCACATCCGCCTCCAACATGGGCATGATCATGGCTGCTTCACCCGTCGTCATGGCGCTCTACGCCCGGCTCGGCGGCGAACGGCTCGGCAAGCGGCGGACCTTCGGGCTGCTGCTGGCCGCCTTCGGCGTGCTGCTGCTCGTCGGCGACGGCTCCCTCGGCTTCGACTTCGGCGCCGGCGACCTGTGGATGTTCGGCGCTGCCCTCTCCTTCGCCACCTACAGCGCCCTGCTCAAGCGCAAGCCCGCCGAACTGGGCGGCCTGGCCTTCCTGATCACCACCTTCGTGCTCGGCGCGCTGATGCTGGCCCCCGCCTACGCGATCTCCGTTTCCCTCCAGGGCGGCTTCGAGGTCACCGCCGCGACGGCCGTCCCGCTGCTGTACGTCGGAGTGTTCTCCTCCGCCGTCGCCTTCTTCGCCTGGAACAAGGCCGTCTCGGTCATCGGGGCGGCCCGCGCCGGAGTCGTCTACTACCTCCAGCCGGTGTGCGTCGCGGGCCTCGGCCTCCTGCTCCTGGGCGAGCGGACCGGACCGGGGCAACTGCTCTGCATGGCGCTGATCCTGGGCGGCGTCGCACTCGGGGCCCGGCGGTAGGTTCGGCCCCATGACCGAGTGGGACATCAAGAAGCTGCGGATCCTGCGGACCCTCGCCGAACAGGGGACCGTGACCAGGGCGGCCGAGGCGCTGCACATGACGCCCTCGGCCGTTTCGCAGCAGCTGACGAACCTCGCCCGGCAGCTGGGGGTGGCGCTGCTGGAGGCGCAGGGCCGCCGGGTCCGGCTCACCGACGCGGCGCACCTCGTACTGCGGCACGCGGAGGCGGTGTTCGCGGAGCTGGAGCGGGCCGACGCGGAGCTGGCCCAGTACCTCGCCGGCGACGCGGGAGAGGTGCGGATCGGGGCCTTCTCCACCGCGGTGCCGGCGCTCGTGGTGCCGGCGGTGGCGGCGCTGCGGCGGACCCACCCGGGCGTGGAGGTCCGGGTCCGCGAGACGGAGGCGGCGGAGTCGTACGAGCTGCTGGCGGCCGGGGGCGTGGACCTGGCCCTGTCGCTGGCGGCGCACGCGCCGACCGCGCGCGACCGCCGGTTCACCCGGGTGACGCTGATGGAGGACCCGCTGGACGTCGCCCTGCCGCCGGGCCACGCGCTGGCGGGCGCGCCGGACCTCAGGCTCGCGGACCTGTCCGGGGATCCGTGGATCTACGGCGGCAGCGGGCCCTGGTCGCAGATCGCCGTGGGGGCGTGCGAGGCGGCGGGCTTCGTGCCGGAGCAGGCGCACTCGGCATCCGGCTGGACCGCGATCCTGGCCATGGTGGAGGCGGGCATGGGGGTGGCCCTCGTACCCCGCATGGTGTCGAGCCGGGCCTCGGGAGTGGCGGTCCGGGTCCTCGCGCACGACCGGCCGACGCGGCACGTGATCGCGGCCGTCCGCCGGGGCGCGGAGTCCGGACCTGCGGTGTCCCACGTTCTGGCGGCCCTCCGGGCGGTGCCGGCGGGTTGATCTATGCTGGCCCCCTTTGTGATCGACGAGGGTGGGACTGTGAGAAGCAATACGACGGCGAGCCGCCCGGTGCGGGGCGGCCGGCTGGCAGCCGGACTGGCCCTGGTGGCGGGTCTCTTCGCGGTGGTACCGGGGCTGGGGGCGGCCGCCGACACCGATCCGGGGGCGCCGCCCGTGCGGACCCTCTCGTACAACGTGTGCGGGGCGTACTCCGACTGCCAGAGCACCATGGAGCCGGCCGCCTGGGCCGACGGCCTCCAAGGCCACATCACCGGCTGGGACAGCGACGTGGTGATGCTCCAGGAGGTGTGCAAGGGCCAGTACGACCGGCTGCGCGCCGTGCTCCCCGGCTACGCCGGCGTCTGGGCCAGCACCCAGACCGCCCCCGGCTGCGCCAAGTGGGGCGAGGACACCAGCTTCGGCCAGGTGCTCCTGGTCAAGGGCCCGCAGAGCGAGGTCACCGGCATGTCGGCCGTGGTGAGCCCGCCGGGCATGAACGGCGAGAAGCGGTCGGTGGTCTGCGCCCGGACGCCCGTCGACGGCCGGAACGTCCTGGCCTGCGGCACCCACCTGCGCCAGGACAAGGAAGCCAAGAATGACACTCCGGCGCTGCTGGCGCGGATCGAGGAGTGGTCGGGCGGCCTGCCCGTCATTCTGGGCGGCGACTTCAACGCCCGGCCCTACTACACGCACATGGACGAGGTCTACGCGGGCCTGCCCGGCACCCTGTCGTTCATCGAGGCCGACAGCACCGACCAGCAGCACTTCAGTGCGGCGTGCAAGACCGCCGGCGCCACCGAGTGCCGCTCCGGCGAACGCACCCTGTGGGACCCCGTGACCTCGACGTACGGGGGGAAGGCCGACTACACGTTCTTCAGCCGCCAGGACTTCACCGAGGTGCGCAGCGAGGTCGTGGAGACCGGCTACACCAAGATGCAGGACCACAAGCTGGTCCGCTCCGCCGCCCGCGTCCAGGAGCGCGCCAAGGTGGACGGCGACCTGACCGGCGACGGCCGCCCCGACCTGCTCGCCGTCCAGGCCGACGGGTCGCTGCGCCTGTACCCGGGCCTGCCCGGCGGGAGCTTCGGCACGTACAAGGTGATCGGCGCGAGCGGTTTCGCCGGTGCCGACGTCAGCCACCGCGGTGACTGGACCGGCGACGGCCGCGAGGACGTCATCGCCCGCATCGGTGACGAGCTGTGGATCTACCCCAACCTGGGCCAGGGCCGCCTCGGCGAGCGCCTTCCCATGCGCGAGCGCCCCACGGGCTGGAGCCACGCCACCCTGCTCGCGGTCGGAGACGTCGACGCGGACGGCCAGCCCGACCTCGTCGGACGCAGCGCCAACGGCCTGTACCTGCACCGCGGCTCGGCCGGCACCGTGCCGGCCCTGCCCCGCGATGCCGTGGTGCTGGGCGGACCGGAGTGGAAGGACTACGAGATCCTCGCCCCCGGTGACGTGAACAAGGACGGCCGCGCCGACCTGTGGGCCCGCGGCACCGACGGACAGCTGCGGCAGTTCCTCTCCGCAGGCGCGGCGGCACTGCCCGCGCCGACCGTGATCGCCACCGCGCCCGCGGCCTCGTACCCGCTGGCCGGCACGGTCGGCGACCTCGACGGCAAGGGCCACGCCGACCTGCTGCTCACCACGGCCCCGGTGGACCCGGGCACCGGCGACCTCATGTTCCTCGGCGGCACCGGCACCGGCTTCGGACAGCCCGTCCGCATCGGCGAGAACGGCTGGCGCTGGATCCAGTCCATCCGCTGACACCCCCCCATGGCGCGGGGGGCCCCCCCCCCCCACGGGCCGGGGGGCCCCCCCCCGGGGCGGGCGCCCCGCGCAAACCCCGGCCCCCCCGCCCCCACGGCCGACCGGCGGGG
>NZ_JBEZLA010000059.1:0-8569 GCF_040651925.1 Streptomyces sp. NPDC048349
CGCCGCCGGTGATGTGCGAGAAGGCGTGCACCTCGGCCGTCCGGGTGAGGGCCAGGCAGTCAAGCGCCGGAGCCCCCGCCCCTTCGCGCCTGCGGCGCGTCTCAGCCGAAGACGGGACCCGTGAACTTCTCGCCCGGCCCCTGGCCCGGCTCGTCCGGGACGATCGAGGCCTCGCGGAAGGCGAGCTGGAGCGACTTCAGACCGTCCCGCAGCGGGGCGGCGTGGAAGGAGCTGATCTCGGTGGCGCTCGCGGTGACCAGGCCGGCCAGGGCCGTGATCAGCTTGCGGGCCTCGTCGAGGTCCTTGTGCTCGGAGTCCGGCTTGTCCAGGCCCAGGTTGACCGCCGCGGCGCTCAACAGGTGCACGGCCACCGTGGTGATCACCTCGACGGCGGGGACGTCCGCGATGTCGCGGGTCATGGCGTCGTAGTCGGGCGATTCGGGTGCGGGGTCGGCAGCGGTGTCGGCGGGGAGGGTCGCGTCAGTCATGCTCCACACGATAAGCCGGGCGCCGGGCGACCCCCGACCGGAGCACCAGGTGAGCGGCTCTGGCGCGGAATGCTATATTGGGCTACGACCGGCCGGAGACCTACGTCCCCGGCCCACAAGTGGAGGCTCCGATCTCCCACCCGACCACCCTCCGGGGCGGCGGGTCACCGGTCAGGCGGCATCCATCGTTCCGTACGGACGATGGAAAGCTGCCCGAGTCTGCGCCCCGCGGTTCGCATGCGGCGGTGCTCCGGTCCTTTGGAGCCCCTGCCTGTGCCCGGCGGGGCTTTTTTCATTCTCCCGCCGTGGTCGGTCTGACGGAATTACACGTCAGCGGCTGTCTGCCAGGCAGTCGTGTGGTGCTACCGAGGAGGATCCATCAGCACCGAGCCCCGCATCAACGACCGGATTCGCGTTCCCGAGGTACGACTCGTCGGTCCCAGCGGCGAGCAGGTCGGCATCGTGCCGCTTGCCAAGGCGCTTGAGCTCGCGCAGGAGTACGACCTCGACCTGGTCGAGGTCGCGGCGTCCGCACGCCCGCCGGTCTGCAAGCTCATGGACTACGGCAAGTTCAAGTACGAGTCGGCCATGAAGGCCCGTGAGGCGCGCAAGAACCAGGCGCACACGGTCATCAAGGAAATGAAGCTCCGGCCGAAGATCGACCCGCACGACTATGACACCAAGAAGGGTCACGTCGTTCGGTTCCTCAAGCAGGGCGACAAGGTCAAGATCACGATCATGTTCCGTGGTCGCGAGCAGTCCCGGCCGGAACTCGGCTACCGACTGCTGCAGCGTCTCGCTTCGGACGTCGAGGACCTCGGGTTCATCGAGTCGAACCCGAAGCAGGACGGCCGAAACATGATCATGGTCCTCGGTCCGCACAAGAAGAAGACCGAGGCGATGGCCGAAGCCCGCGAGGCGCAGGCCGCCCGCAAGGCGGAGCGCCAGGGTGTCGCCGCCGCCGACGAGGAGGCTCCTTCCGAGGAGACCGCCGCAGCCGAGGCGACGACCACCGAGGATGCCGACGTCACCGAGGCCGCCGCCGACGAGGCGAACGCCGAGGCCTGATCCGGGGCAGCCTGTCCCGGATCACCGACACAACATGACGCTCCCGCCACCCGGTCCCCCACCGGACCGGAGGGAGCGCCACCGACGAGGAGATAACGGCGCTATGCCGAAGAACAAGACGCACAGCGGGACCAAGAAGCGCTTCAAGATCACCGGCTCCGGCAAGGTGCTCCGCGAGCGCGCCGGCAAGCGCCACCTGCTCGAGCACAAGTCGTCCCGCATCACCCGTCGCCTCACCGGCAACGCGGAGATGGCCCCCGGCGACGCCGCGAAGATCAAGAAGCTTCTCGGCAAGTGATGTTCTCCGCTCCCGCGCCGGGAGCGGAGGAGCGTCAAGACCGGGACCCCATCGAATTCGGGCCGTGTGAAGACAACCACGGCCCCGCTACAAGGAGTTAAAAAGTGGCACGCGTCAAGCGGGCAGTAAACGCCCACAAGAAGCGCCGGGCAATCCTCGAGGCTGCCTCCGGCTACCGCGGTCAGCGTTCGCGCCTGTACCGCAAGGCCAAGGAGCAGGTCACCCACTCGCTGGTCTACAACTTCAACGACCGCAAGAAGCGCAAGGGCGACTTCCGTCAGCTGTGGATCCAGCGCATCAACGCCGCTGCCCGCCAGAACGGCATGACGTACAACCGCCTCATCCAGGGTCTGAAGGCCGCCAACATCGAGGTGGACCGCAAGATCCTCGCGGAGCTGGCCGTCAACGACGCCAACGCGTTCGCCGCGCTGGTCGAGGTCGCCCAGAAGGCCCTCCCGGCCGACGTCAACGCCCCCAAGGCCGCTGCGTAAGGCCTGGCCGGCCGCGTGAGCGGCCGGCACCCTCGGACCCGCAGGCGATGCGCCTGCGGGTCCGAGTGCTTTTCCCCGCACGGCAGGGGCGGCCCCCGTACCCGCACGGCACCGCCCGCGCCCCACCGCCCGCGCCCCCGAACGCCCGCACCGCCCGCGCCCCGCGCGCCCCGCACCCCGAGAGAGAACCGCAGAGACCATGGCTGACCTGGGTCACCCCGAGCTGATCTCCCCCCGATCCCCGCGGGTGGCCGCCGCCAGGCGACTGGCGCGGCGCAACTTCCGCACCAAGGAGCGCCGGTTCATCGCCGAAGGCCCCCAGGCGGTCCGCGAGGCCGTCGAGCACCGCGGGGCCGAGGGGGCATCGACCCTGATCGAGCTGTTCGCCACCGTCGAAGCCGCGGAGCGCCACACCGGGATCGTCGACGCCGCGCTGGCCGCCGGCGCCCGGGTCCACTACGCCTCCGACGAGGTGCTCGCCGAGGTCTCGCAGACCGTCACCCCCCAGGGGCTCGTCGGCGTCTGCCACTTCCTCGACTCGCCCTTCGAGGAGATCCTCAAGGCCGAGCCCAAGCTCGTCGCCGTCCTCGCGCACGTCCGCGACCCCGGAAACGCCGGCACGGTGCTGCGCTGCGCGGACGCCGCCGGAGCCGATGCCGTCGTCCTGACCGACGCCTCGGTCGACCTCTACAACCCCAAGTCCGTACGGGCCTCCGTGGGCTCCCTCTTCCACCTCCCGGTGGCCGTCGGCGTCCCCGTGGAGCAGGCCGTCGAGGGGCTGCGCGCCGCGGGCGTGCGGATCCTGGCCGCCGACGGGGCCGGCGAGGACGACCTCGACGCCGAGCTGGACGCGGGCACCATGGGCGGTCCCTCGGCCTGGGTCTTCGGCAACGAGGCCTGGGGCCTGCCCGAGGAGACCCGGGCCCTCGCGGACGCCGTCGTACGCGTCCCCATCCACGGCAAGGCGGAGAGCCTGAACCTCGCGACGGCCGCCGCCGTGTGCCTGTACGCCTCCGCGCGTGCACAGCGGGCGCCCGGAGGGTGCCGCTCCGTGACCCCCAGCTAGTAATGTGGCGGCCCGGGGGCCCACTGCGCTACTCGGAGATGTGGGGTACGGGGACATGACCGTCGGTACGAACAGCTCACTGGGGGCCGCGGACGCGGCCGAGGAGCGGTTCCGGGACGCCCCCGAAGCCCCGGCCGCCGCCGACGGCCTGCGCGGCGTCCCGCCGCAGGCGGGGGACTGCGGCCGCGAGCGCGCCGCCCCCTCCCCGCCCGCCCCCGGCTCCCCCGACCGCCTCGGCATCCCCGGGGTCGACGCCGACGACCTGCCCGACGGGCTCGTCGTCGCCGACGACACCGGGCGGGTGATCTGCTTCAACTCCGCCGCCGCCCGGATCACCGCCCTGGCGCCCGACCAGGCGCTCGGCTCCCGCATCGACAGCGCGCTGCCCCTCGAGGACCTCGAGGGCCGCCGCTGGTGGACCCTGACCGACCCGTACGGGGGCCTCGGCATCCGCCGCGGCCAGCCCGAGCGGAACCTGCTGCTCCCGGGCGGCCGCGAGGTCCTCGTCTCCGCCAGCTACATCCGCACGCACCCCACCGGCCCCCTGCGCCGCCTCGTCGTGACGCTGCGCGGCACCGAGGCCCGCCGCCGCACCGAGCGCAGCCACGCCGAGCTGATCGCCACGGTGGCGCACGAGCTGCGCTCCCCGCTGACCTCCGTCAAGGGCTTCACCGCGACCCTGCTCGCCAAGTGGGAGCGGTTCACCGACGAACAGAAGCGGCTGATGCTGGAGACCGTCGACGCCGACGCCAACCGCGTCACCCGCCTCATCGCCGAGCTCCTCGACATCTCCCGCATCGACTCCGGCCGCCTCGAGGTGCGCCGCCAGCCCGTGGACATCGCCACCGCCGTCGGCCGGCACGTCCAGGCGCTCACCGCGAACGGCCAGGCCCCCGAGCGGTTCCTCGTACGGGTCGGCCGGCCCCTGCCCGATCTGTGGGCCGACCCGGACAAGATCGACCAGATCCTCGGCAACCTCCTCGAAAATGCAGTGCGCCACGGGGACGGAACGGTCACCATCGACGTGTCGCCGCACGAGAAGGGAACCGCCGTCACCGTGACAGACGAGGGCCCCGGGATCCCCGAGGAGTCGATGGGCCGCGTCTTCACCCGCTTCTGGCGGGGGAGCAAGCGCGGCGGTACCGGCCTGGGCCTGTACATCGTCAAGGGCATCGTGGAGGCCCACGGCGGCACCATCACGGTCGGCCGCGGCCCCGGCGGCGGCGCCGAATTCCGATTTATCCTGCCCGTGAGCGCCCCGGCCTACCTCACGCAGTAGCACTGCGGAGCGTCTTGCCAGGCGGCCCACGGGCTCCTTCACCCCCGGCGACCTTTAGAATCGTCCTTTGGCACCTTTGTGTCTCTGCTTCGATCGGTCTGATCGTGTCGTACGGGGACCCACCAGCCAGCCATCGGAAGTACGGGAAGAGATGTCGGCACCGAACAAGTCGTACGACCCTGTCGAGGTCGAGGCACTGAAACCGGAAGAGATCGAGCGCATGCGGGACGAGGCGCTCGCCGCCTTCGCGTCCGCCGGCGACCTCGACGCGCTGCGTGAGGCGAAGACCGCGCACATGGGCGACCGCTCGCCCCTGGCGCTCGCCAACCGCGAGATCGGCGCCCTGCCCCCCCAGGCCAAGGCCGAGGCGGGCAAGCGCGTGGGCCAGGCCCGCGGCGCCGTGAACAAGGCCTTCGGGGCCCGCACGGTCGAGCTCGAAGCCGAGCGCGACGAGCGGGTGCTGGTCGAGGAGGCCGTGGACGTCACGCTGCCCTACGACCGCGTACCCGCCGGCGCCCGGCACCCCCTGACCACGCTGATGGACCGCATCGCGGACATCTTCACGGCCATGGGGTACGAGGTCGCCGAGGGGCCCGAGGTCGAGGCGGAGTGGTTCAACTTCGACGCCCTCAACTTCACGCCCGACCACCCGGCGCGCCAGATGCAGGACACCTTCTTCGTCCAGGGGCCGGAAGGCACCGAGGGCGACGAGTCCGGCGTCGTGCTGCGCACCCACACCTCCCCGGTGCAGGCGCGCTCGCTGCTGGAGCGCAAGCCCCCCGTCTACATCGTCTGCCCGGGCCGCGTGTACCGCACCGACGAGCTCGACGCGACGCACACCCCGGTCTTCCACCAGGTCGAGCTGCTCGCCGTGGACGAGGGCCTGACCATGGCCGACCTCAAGGGCACCATGGACCACATGGTCCAGGAGCTGTTCGGCGAGGGCACCACCACGCGCCTGCGCCCGCACTTCTTCCCGTTCACCGAGCCGTCCGCCGAGATGGACATGCAGTGCTACGTGTGCCGCGGCGAGTCGGTGGGCAACCCCGACCGCCCGTGCCGTACCTGCTCCAGCGAGGGCTGGATCGAGCTCGGCGGCTGCGGCATGGTCAACCCCAAGGTGCTCGTCGCCTGCGGCGTGGACCCCGAGAAGTACAGCGGGTTCGCCTTCGGGTTCGGCATCGAGCGGATGCTGATGTTCCGCCACAACGTAGAAGACATGCGAGACATGGTCGAGGGTGACGTCCGCTTCACCCGGCCGTTCGGGATGGAGATCTGATGCGGGTCCCGCTTTCTTGGCTGCGGGAGTACGTCGACCTCCCCGCGGGTGCGACCGGTCGTGACGTGGCCGCCAAGCTCGTCGACGCCGGCCTCGAGGTCGAGACGGTCGAGCAGCTCGGCGGCGGGCTCAAGGGCCCGCTCGTCGTCGGCCAGGTGCTGACCATCGAGGAGCTCGAGGGCTTCCGCAAGCCGATCCGGTTCTGCACGGTCGACGTCGGCCAGGCCAACGGCACCGGCGAACCGCAGGAGATCGTCTGCGGCGCCCGGAACTTCTCCGTCGGCGACAAGGTCGTCGTGGTCCTGCCGGGCGCGGTGCTCCCCGGCGACTTCGCGATCGCCTCGCGCAAGACCTACGGCCGCACCTCGCACGGCATGATCTGCTCCGGCGACGAGCTGGGCATGGGCGACGACGGCACGCACGGCATCATCGTGCTGCCGCCCGAGCACGAGGTCGGCACCGACGCGATCGAGCTGCTCGAGCTCGTCGACGAGGTCCTCGACATCGACATCACCCCGGACCGCGGCTACTGCATGTCCATGCGCGGCGTCGCCCGCGAGGCGGCCACCGCGTACGGCCTGCCGCTGCGCGACCCGGCGCTGCTCGACGTCCCGGCGCCGAACTCGTACGGCTACCCGGTCAAGGTCGACGACCCGGCCGGCTGCGACCGCTTCACCGCCCGCACCGTCACCGGACTCGACCCCGACGCGCGCTCCCCGATCTGGCTGACCCGCCGCCTGCAGAAGGCGGGCATGCGCCCGATCTCGCTCGCCGTCGACATCACCAACTACGTGATGCTCGAGCTCGGCCAGCCGCTGCACGCCTACGACCGCTCCCGGATCGACGGCGCCATCGGCGTCCGCCGCGCCGAGCAGGGCGAGAAGTTCACCACCCTCGACGGGGTCAAGCGCACGCTCGACGCCGAGGACCTGGTGATCACCGACAACGGCGGGCCCATCGGCCTCGCCGGTGTCATGGGCGGCGCCAACACCGAGATCGCCGACTCCGTCACCGACCCCGAGACGGGCGCCGTGACCGGCACCACGGCCGTGGTCATCGAGGCCGCGCACTTCGACTCCGTGTCGATCTCGCGCACCGCCCGCCGCCTCAAGCTCTCCTCCGAGGCCTCCAAGCGCTTCGAGCGGGGCGTCGACCCGCTGGCCGCCGCCGCGGCCGCGCAGCGGACCGTCGACCTGCTCGTGCTCCTCGCGGGCGGCACCGCCGAGGCCGGGGTCACCGAGTTCCTCGCCCCGGGTGCCCCGCGCACCATCGCGATGCGCGCGGACCACCCGGACCGGGTCGCGGGCATGGACTACGGCCGCGAGACCGTCGTACGCCGCCTCCAGGAGGTCGGCTGCGACGTCTACGGCCAGGACGAGCTCGTCGTCACCGTTCCCTCGTGGCGGCCCGACCTCGCCGCGCCCAACGACCTCGCCGAGGAGGTCATCCGGCTCGAGGGCTACGGCAACCTGCCCTCGACCCTCCCGCAGGTCCCCTCCGGCCGCGGCCTCACCCCCCGCCAGCAGCTGCACCGCCGGGCCGGCCGTGCGCTGGCCGGCGCGGGCTACGTCGAGGCGCTCAGCTACCCCTTCATCGGGGAGGGCGTCTTCGACCAGCTCCAGCTCCCGGAGCGCGACGCGGCCCGCCAGGTCGTCAAGCTGGTCAACCCGATCTCCGACGAGGAGCCGGCGCTGCGCACCACGCTGCTGCCGGGCCTGCTCGGCGCGCTGCGCCGCAACGACAGCCGGGGCAGCCACGACCTCGCGCTCTTCGAGACCGGTTCGGTCTTCCTGGCCGGCCCGCGGCCGGGCGTGGCCGTCCGGCTGCCCGTCGACCGCCGGCCCACCGACGAGGAGATCGCCACCCTGAACGCGGCCCTGCCCGCGCAGCCGCGGTACGCCGCGGTCGTGCTGGCCGGTGCCCGCGAGCAGGCCGGCTGGTGGGGCAAGGGCCGCCCGGCCGACTGGGCGGACGCCGTCCAGGCCGCCCGCTCGCTGGCCGTCGAGGCCGGCGCGGAGCTCGTCGTCCGCCAGGGCCAGTACGGCCCCTGGCACCCGGGCCGCTGCGCCGAGCTGGTCGTCACCCTCGACGGTGTCGAGCAGGTCATCGGCCACGCCGGCGAGCTGCACCCGCGCGTGGTCAAGGCGATGGGCCTGCCGGCCCGCACCAGCGCGATGGAGCTCGACCTCGACCGCCTCGCGGCGGCCGGCGGCGAGGCCCTCCAGGCGCCGCGGATCTCCTCCTTCCCGGTGGCGACCCAGGACGTCGCGCTGATCGTGGACGCGTCCGTCCCGGCGTCGGACGTGGAGGCCGCGCTGCGCCAGGGCGCGGGCGAACTCCTCGAGTCGCTCCGGCTGTTCGACGTGTTCACGGGTGCGCAGGTCGGCGAGGGCAAGAAGTCCCTGGCGTACGCGCTGCGCTTCCGCGCGGCCGACCGCACGCTGACCGCCGGGGAGTCCACGGCCGCGCGCGACGCGGCGGTGGCGCTCGCGGGCGAGCGGACCGGGGCGGTGCTCCGGGGCGCGTAGCCGCCCGCCCGCAGGGCCTGGTGAGGGGCGGCGCCCCGCCCACCGCGGCCGCCCCCCCCAGCTATGGGTAGT
>NZ_JBEZLA010000059.1:8579-48586 GCF_040651925.1 Streptomyces sp. NPDC048349
GTGGGGGGGGCGCCTGTTCTGGGGGTGCTGTTTCGGTGTGGGTTAGGGGTGGCGCGCCCCCCCCCTGGGGGGCGGGCTCTGGGGCGCATCCGGACCACCGGATGCGCCCCTCACTCATTTGGGTGAGAAGGCCTGCGAGCCGTGTCCGGGGCACCGGCCGGTCGGCACAATCGTTGCGGCCGAGGGGAGGCCGCGATGATCGGGGAGATGCCCCAGGTGCGCCGGGTGTGCGTCTTCGCGTGGGGCGGCGCCGCGGTGTCCTGGGAGCTGTCGACCCCGGGGCGGCTGGTGCCGAGCCTGACCACGTGCGCGGCGTTCCTGCTGCTGGCGACGGGCTGTGCGCTGCACATCCGGCGCGAGTTGGTGGCGGAGCTGCGGCGGTCGCAGGAGATCGCGGGGGCCGCGCAGCGGGCCGTGCTGCGGCCGCTGCCCGGACGCATGGCCGGGCTGACGCTTGCCGCCGCGCAGCTGTCGGCGAACCGGGGCGCGGCGGTGGGCGGGGACCTGTACGAGGCCGTGCCGACGGTGCACGGCGTGCGGGTGGTCATCGGGGACGTACGGGGGCACGGGCTGCCGGCGCTGGGCGCTGCCGCGGCGGTCCTGGGGGCCTTCCGCGAAGCGGCGTACGACGAGGTGTCGCTGGGCGGCGTCCTCGTGCGGATGGAGCGGGCGCTGGGCCGGCACGTCCGCGACCGCGCCCGGTCCGAGCATCCCGCGTCCTGCCCGTCCGAGCCGCAGTCGCCGTCGGCCGAGGAGTTCGTGACGGTCCTGCTCCTCCAGATCGCCCCGGACGGCACCCTCCTGGCCCTGAACTGCGGTCACCCGTGGCCGTACCTGCTGCGTCCGGCGGCGGTCCCGGAGCCCTGCGCTCCGCGCAGCCGGGGCTCCGCCCCAGACCCCGCGCCTCACACGCCGGCGGGGCTGGATGCGGCCGAGCCGGCCTCGAAGGTGCCGCCTGCCAACCCAGCCCCGCCGGCGTGTGAGGCGCGGGCGCGGAGCGCCGTACGGGGTACGGGGCGGAGCCCCGGTTTCGGGAAGGGGCGGGGTGGGGGAGGCTCCGCGCAGCGGCCCACGCACGTGCAGGCCCTGGCCGGCGAGACACTGCCCCCGCTCGGGGTGGTGTCCGTACCAGCGGACGTTCAGCCGGACCCTGTTGGCGAACTGGGGCCCGGCGACACCCTGTTCCTGTACACCGACGGCGCCGGGGAGGCCCGCAACGCCGCCGGTGCGTTCTTCCCCCTGCCCAGCGTCCTCGCAGGGGCAGCGGCACCGCTCACGCCCGCGCGGCTGGTGGCGGGCGTGCACGCGGCCCTGCTCCGGCACACCGGTGGGCGGCTCGCCGACGACGTCGCCCTGCTGGTGCTCCGCGACGACCGGTCCTGACCGGGTCGGACCGGTCCGGCCAGGCCGGTTCCGCCGGGCCCGGCGACCAACCGGGCGCCGGCGGAACCGGCACGCCGCCCGCCTGCCGTGGAGTGTCGGGCAGACAGCAGGACGGGCGGCGGTGACGGGTCGTCGCACTGTACGAGGGGGAGCCGACGACCCGAGCCGCCTCTTGGCGAGGCCCTTAAGTGAAGCGCCCCCCGGCCCCCCGGCGGCAGAGTGCGTATCGCATTTATGCGCGTACGTGGTTCACACCCCGTGTGAACCACGGACCCACTAGCCTGAGACCGACGAGCCCTGGGAGCGGCCCATGCAGCCAAACGTCCTGCTCGACGCCCTCCTCGCCGAGGCGGGCATGTCCCACGCCGGACTCGCCGCGTACGTGAACCAGGCGGGCCGCACCCGCGGACTCGCCCTGCGCTACGAACACACCGCCGTCACCCGGTGGTTGAAGGGACAGCGGCCCCGCGGCCAGGTCCCCGACCTGATCTGCGAGGTGCTCGGGGGCCGGTTGAAGCGGCCCGTCGGGCTGGACGACATCGGCCTCGGCGTCCCGGGCCTGCCCGTCTCACCGCACGCGTCCCCGCTCAGCGGGTTCGTGGACCGCGCCGCCGCGCTGTGGCGTGCCGACGGGCAGGCCCGGACCCAACTGCTCACGGCACAGGCCGTCACCGGGACCCCCGCCGTCATCCCGGTCTGGGAATGGGAGAACCCGCCCGAGGACGCCGACGTCTCCCGCGAGGGCCCGGACAGGATCGGGCCCGAGCACATCGAGATCCTGCGGGCCGCCCGCGCGCACTACGAGCTGATGTACCGCCGGGCCGGCGGGGTGGCCACCCGGGACCGGATCGTCCGCTTCCTTGGCAGTGAGACGGCGCCCATGCTGCGCGGCAGTTACCCCGACGCCCTCGGCCGGCGGCTGCACCGGGCCACCGGCTCCCTCGTGGCGGTGGCGGGGATCTGCGCGTACGACTCCGACGCCCACGGCCTCGCCCAGCGCTACTTCCACCAGGCCCTGCGCCTGGCCAAGGCGAGCGGGGACCGCGGACTCGGGGCGTACGTCATCGCGCTGATCGTCAACCAGTCCCTGCACCTGCGGGAGTACCGCCAGGCCGTGGCCTTCGCCGAAGCCGCGCTGCGCGCCGCCGGCCGGGACACGACCCCGGCGCTGACCGCCGACCTGTACGCGATGCAGGCCAAGGCCTACGCCCAACTCGGCGACTCCATGGCCGCGTTGGCCTGCATCCGGCACGCCGAGGCGGCGGCCGAGCGGATCAGCCCGGGCGCCGAACCGGACGAGACGGGCTACGTGCAGCCGGGGCTGGTCAACGTCCAGGTCGCCGAGGCCCTGCTCGGTCTGGGGGACCTCGCCGCCGCGCACGAACAGGCGACCGCGGCCGTCGGCACCCCCGCGCACGACCGCGGGCGGGTGCACCGCCTCGCGATGCTGTGCGAGATCCAGCTGCGGCAGGGAGAGGCGGACCGGGCGGTGGCGGCCGCGGCCGAAATGGCCGAGCGGGCCAAGGGGATGGAGTCGCTGCGGCTGCGCGACCGGCTGCGGGCGGTCCGCGAACAGCTGCTGACCAGCGGTTGTTCGGGCGCGGAGGAAACGGCCCAGCTCATCGACGGGGCGCTGCGCGTTCCCCTGTGACGGCTTCAGCTGCTGCCATGTTGCCACCGATCCGAACGGAAGGCGGCACAACCGTGCAGTGGACGAACCTGAGTGAGCAGACCGTGTACAAGAACCGCTGGTTCGACGTGAATCTCGCCGATGTGGAACTCCCCGACGGCCGGCACCTGGACCACTTCGTGATCCGGCTGCGCCCGGTCGCCGTCGCCACGGCCGTCAACGAGGCCAACGAGGTGCTGCTGCTGTGGCGGCACCGGTTCATCACCGACAGCTGGGGCTGGGAGCTGCCCGCGGGGGTGGTGGAGGACGGCGAGTCCGTGGAGAGCGCGGCGGCGCGGGAGATGGAGGAGGAGTCGGGCTGGCGGCCCGGACCGCTCCGGCACCTGATGACCGTGGAGCCGTCCAACGGGCTGACCGACGCCCGCCACCACCTCTACTGGGCGGACGGGGCCACGTACATCGGCCATCCCGAGGACGGCTTCGAGTCCTCGCGGCGGGAGTGGGTCCCCCTCAAGCTGGTGCCGGACATGATCGCGCGCGGGGAGATCCCGGCCGCCAACATGGCGGCCGGGCTGCTCCTGCTGCACCACCTCAGGCTCGGCATTGCCTAGTCCTAGCCGTACGGGTAGAAGCCCGAGCCGGTCTTGCGGCCCAGGCGGCCGGCGTCGACCATGCGCTGGAGCAGCGGGGGAGCGGCGTACAGCGGCTCCTTGTACTCGGCGTACATGGAGTCGGCGATCGAGGCGATGGTGTCCAGGCCGATCAGGTCGGAGAGCTTGAGCGGGCCCATCGGGTGGGCGCAGCCCAGCTCCATGCCGTTGTCGATGTCCTCGCGGCTCGCGATGCCGGACTCGAACATGCGGATCGCGGACAGCAGGTACGGGACGAGGAGCGCGTTGACGACGAAGCCGGAACGGTCCTGGGCGCGGACGGCGTGCTTGCCCAGCACGTCGCGCACCAGGGCCTCGGCCCGCTTGACCGTCTCCTCGCCCGTCGTCAGCGCCGGGATCAGCTCGACGAGCTTCTGCACCGGGGCCGGGTTGAAGAAGTGGATGCCGATGACCTGGTCGGGGCGGGAGGTCGCGACGGCCAGCTTGACGAGCGGGATCGAGGAGGTGTTGGAGGCCAAGATCGCGTCCGGGCGGGTCATCACCTGGTCGAGGACCTGGAAGATCTCCGTCTTGACCTGTTCGTTCTCCACGACGGCCTCGATCACCAGGTCGCGGTCGGCGAACTCGCCGAGGTCGGTGGTGAAGCTGAGGCGGGCCAGGGTGGCGTCCCGCTCCTCCTCGCTGATCTTGCCGCGTTCGGCGGCCTTGGTCAGCGAGTTGTGCAGCCTGGTGCGTCCGATCTCCAGGGCCTCGCCCGTGGTCTCGGCGACCTTCACCTCAAGACCGCTGCGGGCACACACCTCGGCGATGCCCGCGCCCATCTGGCCGCAGCCCACTACGCCGACGCGGGTGATGTCGGTCGGGAGGGTAGAGAGGTCCGTCACTTCGTGCCTTTCGCTGCTCATCCATCGCGGGTCCCCCGTGCTCACAGTGGTAACTGCTCTCCGGCGCCCGCCACGCCCCCCGACGTTACCCCCGACCTTGACCCCGGTGGCGGGCCGGGGCGGGCATGCTGGGCGCACGCAACGGGTTGTCACGCACAGGAACGGAGACGTCACATGACGTACATCGGGCGCCGGGGGCTGCTGGCGGGGACCGCGTGGGCGCTGGCGGGGGCGACGGGCGGCCGGGCGGCGCCGGCCCGGGCGGCGGCCTCCCCGCCCTCGCGCCATGCGGCGACCACGCAGTTCCGGGGCATGTGGATCGCCTCCGTGTCCAACGTGGACTGGCCGTCCCGCAGCGGGCTCACCGCCGCGCGGCAGCGCAGCGAGCTGCTCGGCCTCCTCGACACCGCGGTGCGCCGCCGCCTGGGCGCGGTGATCCTCCAGGTCCGGCCGGCGGCCGACGCCTTGTGGCCCTCACGGCTGGAACCCTGGTCGCAGTGGTTGACGGGGGAGCAGGGGGTGGACCCGGGCTGGGACCCGCTGGGCACGGCCGTCGCGGAGGCGCACGCCCGGGGTCTGGAACTGCACGCCTGGTTCAACCCCTACCGCGTGGCCAACCACACCGACCTCGACCGGCTGGCGTCCGCGCACCCGGCCCGGCGCAACCCCGAGTGGACCGTGGAGTACGGCGGCAAGCTGTTCTACAACCCCGGTCTGCCCGAGGTGCGGCTCTTCGTCCAGGAGGCCATGCTCGACGCCGTTTCCCGCTACCCGGTGGACGGGGTGCACTGGGACGACTACTTCTACCCGTACCCGGTGGAGGGGGAGGAGTTCGACGACGACGAGGCCTACGAGGAGTACGGGGCGGACTTCCGCTCCCGGGCCGCCTGGCGCCGCCACAACACCGACACCCTGGTGCGGGAGATGTCGCAGCGGCTGCGGGAGGTCCGGCCGGCGGCCCGGTTCGGCGTCAGCCCGTTCGCGATCTGGCGCAACTCCGACCGGGACCCGCTCGGTTCACCCACACGGGCGGGCATCGCGACGTACGACGACCTGTACGCGGACACCCGCAAGTGGGTCACCGAGGGCTGGATCGACTACATCGTGCCGCAGGCCTACTGGCACATCGGGCACCCGACCGCCGACTACGCGGACATCGTCCCCTGGTGGGCGCGGACGGTCGCGGGCACGGGCGTGGAGCTGTACGTGGGGGAGGCGCTGTACCGCTGCGAGGCGGACAGCCCCGAACCGGCCTGGCGCGATCCGGGGGAGCTGTCGCGCCACCTCGCCTTCGCCGGGCGATATCCGGAGGTCCGCGGCCACGCGTACTTCTCGGCGAAACACGTGGCCGCGGACCCCAACGGAGCGATGGCCCGGGTGGTCGCCGACCACTACGGATCGGCGGCGGTGCCGCGCTGATTCAGTGCTCGGGTTCTCCTGGGTGGCGGACCGTGCAGTCGGGTCCGGGGGCCATCAGGGCCTCGTGACCGTCCTGGAAGCGGACCCGGTACGGGGGGGTTCCGTTCTCGCCCAGCACCTGGGTGATCTCGCCCACCTTGTCGTGCTGTCCGACGATCCTGCCGTGCTGCACCAGCTGGTCGCCCTCGGTCGCGCGCATAACTGACCTCCTCGGTGGCGGTCCGATCCGGTGCTAGCAGTTTAGGTCGTTCCGCGGCTATTTGACCCGTTGGGTCACCGCGATGCAGACGAGCACCGCGCAGGCGGCCACCGGGGCGGCCGGGGACAGCCGCTCGCCGAGCAGGGCGACCGACCAGACCAGTGTCAGGAGGGGCTGGGCGAGCTGGAGCTGGCTGGCCCGGGGCGCGCCGATCTCGGCCATGCCGCGGTACCAGACGTACAGGCCGAGGAAGGTGGACCCGGCCGCCGCCCAGACCAGGCCGGCCACTCCATGGCCCGTGAGGTGGACCGGTTCGTACGCGAGCCCCAGCGCGGAGCCGGCCAGGCTGAGCGGCAGGCACAGCACCAGGGCCCAGCCGATCACCTGCCAGCCCGGCAGGGTCCGGGCGAGCCGGCCGCCCTCGGTGTACCCGGCGGCGCACACCAGCAGGGCGCCGAACAGGTAGGCGTCCCCGGCCGAGAGCGAACCGCCGCTCTGGGCCACCGTGAACGCGAGGACCACACCGGCTCCGGCCAGCGCCGCCGCCCAGAACCGGCGCGAGGGCCGGGCCCCGGTGCGCAGCGCGGAGAGCGCGGCCGTGGTCAGCGGCAGCAGCCCGACCACGACGGCGGCGTGCGAGGTCGTGGAGGTGGTCAGCGCGAGGGTGGTGAGCAGGGGGAACCCGACGACCACCCCGGCGGCGACGACAGCCAGGCCCGCCCAGTGCGCGCGGGCGGGCAGCGGGACCCGGCGGGCCAGCAGGAAGGCGCCGGCGATCGCGGCCGCCAGGACGCTGCGCAGCGCGACCATCGACCACGGGCCGAAGCTCTCCAGCCCCCACGCGGTCGCGGGGAACGTGAGGGAGAAGGCGATCACGCCGAGCGAGGCCAGGGCGGTCCCGGTGGCGGCGCCGCGGGACGATCCGGTCACCGCTATCGTCGGGGGGAGAGTAGCGCTATTCTGTGCTGTCATGTATGAGCGTAGCAGTGTGGCGGAGCTGGCAGAATCTCTGCGGTCCGAACTGAACCGCTACTCGATGGGTGGAAAGCTCCCCTCGAGTCGGGCCCTGGTCGAGCGCTACCGGGTCAGCCCCGTGACCGTCTCCCGGGCCCTGGCGCAGCTCGCTGCCGAGGGCCTGGTCGTCACCCGGCCCGGCGCCGGGGTCTTCCGCGCCCGGCCGCGTACCTCGGCCCCGGCGCCCGGGGACACCTCCTGGCAGGAGGTCGCCCTCAGCGCCGAGGGCGGCGGGGAGATCGTCCCGCGCTCCGTGGACGCCACCGGGGTGCTCGGCTCGCTGACCACCCCGCCGCCCGGGGTGATCGAGCTCAACGGCGGCTACCTGCACCCCTCCCTCCAGCCCGAACGGGCCATGGCGGCCGCGCTGGCCCGGGCCGGGCGGCGGCCCGGGGCCTGGGGGCGGCCGCCCCTCGAGGGCCTGCCCGAGCTGCGCGACTGGTTCGCCCGGGAGATCGGCGGGCCGGTCGTGGCCGCCGACGTCCTGGTCACCGCAGGCGGACAGAGCGCCCTGGCCACCGCCCTGCGGGCGCTGGCCCCGCCCGGGGCGCCGATCCTGGTGGAGTCGCCCACCTACCCGGGACTGCTGGCCATCGCGCGCGCCTCGGGCTGTCGGCCCGTGCCGGTCCCGGTGGACGCCGACGGAGTCCGGCCGGAGCTGCTCGCCGCCGCCTTCGAAGCCACCGGGGCGCGGGTCTTCGTATGCCAGCCGCTGTTCCAGAACCCGACCGGGGCCGTGCTGGCTCCCGGGCGGCGGGCCGAGGTGCTGCGCATCGCCCGGGCCGCCGGGGCCTTCGTCGTCGAGGACGACTACGCCCGGGCCCTGGCCCACGAGGACTGCGGGCCGCTGCCCGCCACGCTGGCCGCCGAGGACGCCGACGGCGTGGTCGTGCACGTGCGCTCCCTCACCAAGGCGACCTCGCCCAGCCTGCGGGTGGGCGCCCTCGCCGCCCGGGGCCCGGTCGTGGACCGGCTGCGCGCCATCCAGGTCGTGGACAGCTTCTTCGTGCCCCGGCCGCTCCAGGAAGCCGCCCTGGAGCTGGTCGGCGCGCCCGCCTGGCCCCGCCACCTGCGGACCGTCTCCGCCGAGCTGCGCCACCGCCGGGACGTCCTCGCCGGGGCGCTGCGACGGGAACTCACGGGCCTGGAACTGCCGCACGTGCCGTCCGGCGGCTACCAGCTGTGGGTGCGGCCGGGCGGTGGGGGGGACGACGCCGCGTTCGCCGCGGCCGCCCTGCGCGCGGGGGTCGCCGTCGCGCCCGGCCGCCCTTACTTCTGCGCCGAGCCGCCCGGTCCGCACGTCCGGCTGAGCTTCGCGGGGGTCTCGGGGCCGGGAGAGCTGGTGGAGGCGGTCCAGCGGCTGCGGGCGGCGCTCGGCGCAGACGCTTGACCCCGTGCGGTGCGCGGCCCACCATCACCGCATGCATGTTCGGGTCTCGCTCGTTGCCGCAGCCCGCAGTTCCCCGCTGCTCACCGAGCGCTTCGACGACGACCGTCCGCTCGACGGGGCGGGCTGGCACGCGGTGGAGTCGGCCGCCCCCGGGCTGGTCCCGCTGGGCGCCGCGGAGCTGCGCTACTGCTCGCCCACCCCGCGCAGCAGGGCCACCGGCGAGGCGCTCGGGTACGCGCCGCTGGCCCAGCCCGCGCTCCGCGAGTGCGACATGGGCCGCTGGCGCGGGCTGACGCTCGCCGAGGTGACCGCCCGTGAACCGGGGGCGGTGGACCTCTGGCTCACCGACCCGCGCGCCGCCCCGCACGGCGGCGAGTCGCTGCTCGCCTTCATCTCCCGCATCGGCGGCTGGCTCGATACGCGGCCCGCGGACGACGGCGGCGCGATCGTGGCGGTGGCGGAGCCCTCGGTCGTGCGGGCGGCCCTGGTCTACGCGTTGCAGGCGCCGCCGCTGACCTACTGGAACGTGGACGTGCGGCCGCTGTCCACGATGACCCTGACGGGCTGGTCGGGGCGCTGGCACCTGTCCCTGCAGGCCCCGGTGTAAAGCGGTTGAGCGGGCCCCGGCGCGGTCCTAGCCTGCGGGGATGACCGGGATACTGATCACCACACTGGCGGAGCGGCCCGAACTCGCGGGCCGGCTCTGGGACATGGAGGACTCCTGGCCCGAGTTCGTCCAGCACGACGCGCCGGCCTGGCTGCTGTACCCGTGGATGGTGGCCGAGCTGCCGCAGTACGTCCTGGTCGCCACGGACCGCGACGCGGTGGTCGCCCGGGGGTTCAGCGTGCCCTTCGCCCAGCACGCGCCGGGCCGCGACGGGGTGCTGCCCGCGCAGGGCTGGGACCGGGTCCTGATGTGGGCCTTCTCCGACCTGCGGCGCGGGACCGCACCGGACACGGTGAGCGCCATCGAGATCTCCGTCGCCGCGGACCGGCAGGGCGAGGGCCTGTCCGGCCGGATGCTGGCCGCGATGCGCGACAACGCCCGCGCCCGTGGCTTCGCCGAGGCCGTGGCCCCGGTCCGGCCGAGCGGGAAGCCGGCCGAGCCGGACGCCTCGATCCACGAGTACGCGTACCGCACCCGCGGGGACGGCCTCCCGCACGACCCGTGGCTGCGCGTCCACGTCCGCGCGGGCGGGGTCATCGACTCGGTGGCCCCCCTCTCGATGACGATCACCGGCTCGCTCCCGCAGTGGCGCGAGTGGACCGGCCTGCCCTTCGACACCCCGGGCCCGGTCCACGTCCCGGGCGCCCTGGCCCCGGTCCACTGTGATCCCGAACAGGGCTACGCGGTCTACGTGGAGCCGAACGTGTGGGTCCGCCACCGCCTGGGCTCGGCCTAAGGGGTCCAGCCGGGGAGGGTCGGGAGTACCGCCTCCGCGACGCGGAGTACGACCGCGTCGTCCGGTACCGCGCCGTCCGCGCGCCACAGGGTGACCTCGTAGGTGTTGCCGCCGTCCTGAGCGTCCTGGGCCACCATCAGGACGCGGGCCGGGAGGCCGGCCGAGCTGCCGGAGTCGCTCCCGCCGGGACGGAACCCGATCCGGATGGTGCGGTCCGAGTAGAAGGCCGCGGGACGGCCCAGGACGGTGCGCGGCGGCGCGCCGTCCCCGAGGAGCTTGGCGGACGTGGCCACCGTGAGGCTGCCGTAGGTCGCCGACAGCGTCACCGTGTAGGTCTCGAACTCGACCCGGGCGGAGGGAGTGGCGACCTCCTTGCCGCTGCTGCCGATCCTCACGACGCCGTTGCCGCCGCCGGCGCTCTTCGCGCGCTGCCCGGGTGTGCCCAGCAGGTCGGCGAGGTCGGGTCGGTACAGCGTTTCGCACAGCTGTTTTCCGGAGAGGTGCGGGGTCTGCTTCCCCGGGTCCCCGTCCACGCAGGTGACGGGGCGCTGCTCCGAGCCCGAGGCCGGCGTGTTCCCCTGTGCGTCCCCCCACAGCCACAGGCCGAAGCCCAGGGCCGGCACCAGGAGCAAGGCCGTGGCCGCCTGCCGCCAAGCTGCCGCGCCCCTGTTCGGCGCGTCGTTGTCCTCGGTCATGTCCCCCACCCCGTGGTCCCCCGGTACGTGCCCGGGGACCTTATCCCGTGATCATCTACCGGAGAAGTTCTTTGCATAAAAGTGCGGCGATACGTATAGTCATGCCATCAAGGAGGAGGGTCCGATGGTGGTACGTGTAGCGGTGGCCGGAGCGAGCGGATACGCGGGCGGTGAAGTCCTGCGCCTGCTGCTCTCCCACCCCGAGGTCGAGATCGGCGCGCTGACCGGCCACTCCAACGCCGGAGAGCTGTTCGGCAACCTGCAGCCGCACCTCGGACCGCTCGCCGGGCGGACCCTGGAGCCGACCACTCCCGAGGTCCTCGCAGGCCACGACGTGGTGTTCCTCGCGCTCCCGCACGGCCAGTCCGCCGCCGTCGCCGCCCAGCTCGGCGAGGACGTCCTCGTCATCGACATGGGCGCCGACCACCGGCTCAAGGACTCCGCCGACTGGGCCGCGTTCTACGGCGGCACCCACGCCGGGACCTGGCCCTACGGCCTTCCCGAGCTCCCGGGCGGCCGCGCCGCCCTCGCGGGAACCAAGCGCGTCGCCGTCCCCGGCTGCTTCCCCACCGCCGTCTCGCTCGCGCTCTTCCCCGCCTACCAGGCGCGGCTCGCCGAGCCCGAGGCCGTGATCGTCGCCGCCACCGGCACCTCCGGCGCGGGCAAGGCGCTCAAGACGAACCTGCTCGGCTCCGAGGTGATGGGCACGGTCACTCCGTACGGCGTGGGCGGCGTGCACCGGCACACCCCCGAGATGGTGCAGAACCTCTCCCCGTTGGCCGGGGAGCGGGTCTCCGTCTCCTTCACCGCGAACCTCGTGCCCATGCCGCGCGGCATCCTCGCCACCTGCTCCGCCAAGGCCCTCCCCGGCACCACCGCGGAATCGCTGCGCGCCGCCTACGAGAAGGCCTACGAGGAGGAGCCCTTCGTCCAGCTCCTCCCCGAGGGCCGGTGGCCGACCACGAAGTCCGTGCAGGGTTCCAACGCCGTCCAGATCCAGGTCGCCCACGACGCGTCCGCCCAGCGGATCATCGCCATCAGCGCCATCGACAACCTGACCAAGGGCACCGCCGGCGGCGCGGTGCAGAGCATGAACATCGCCCTCGGGCTCCCCGAGCAGCTCGGACTTTCCACGATCGGAGTGGCACCGTGAGCGTCACGGCAGCACAGGGATTCACGGCGGCGGGCATCGCCGCCGGGATCAAGGCAAACGGCAACCCCGACCTGGCCCTCGTGGTCAACAACGGGCCGCGTCTGGCCGCCGCGGGCGTCTTCACCTCCAACCGCGTCAAGGCCGCCCCCGTGCACTGGTCCGAGCAGGTCCTGCGCGGCGGCACCGTCAGCGCGGTCGTCCTGAACTCCGGCGGCGCCAACGCCTGCACCGGCCCCAAGGGCTTCCAGGACACGCACGCCACCGCCGAGAAGGTCGCCGCCGCCCTCGGCGGCGAGTTCAACGCCGGCGAGATCGCGGTCGCGTCCACCGGCCTGATCGGCGTCCTGCTCCCCATGGACAAGCTGCTGCCCGGCATCGAGACCGCTGCCGCCGCCCTGTCCGCGGACGGCGGCGAGGCCGCCGCCATCGCCATCAAGACCACCGACACCGTGCACAAGACGGCCACCGTCTCGCAGAACGGCTGGACCGTCGGCGGCATGGCCAAGGGCGCGGGCATGCTCGCCCCCGGCCTGGCCACCATGCTCGTCGTCCTCACCACCGACGCCGACCTGGACAGCGCCGCCCTCGACACGGCGCTGCGCGCCGCCACCCGCACCACCTTCGACCGGGTCGACTCCGACGGCTGCATGTCCACCAACGACACGGTGCTGCTGCTGGCCTCCGGCGCCTCCGGCACGGTCCCGGCGCACGAGGAGTTCGCCGACGCCGTACGGGCCGTCTGCGACGACCTGGCCCGCCAGCTGATCGGGGACGCCGAGGGCGCCAGCAAGGACATCCGCATCGAGGTCATCGGCGCGGCCAGCGAGGACGACGCGGTCGAGGTCGGCCGGTCCATCGCCCGCAACAACCTGCTCAAGTGCGCCATCCACGGCGAGGACCCGAACTGGGGCCGGGTGCTCTCCGCCATCGGCACCACCAAGGCGGCCTTCGACCCGGACCGGCTGAACGTGGCCATCAACGGGGTCTGGGTCTGCAAGAACGGCTCGGTCGGCGAGGACCGCGACCTGGTGAGCATGAAGGACCGCGAGGTCCGCATCACCGCCGACCTGGCCACGGGCGGGGAGTCGGCCGTCATCTGGGCCAACGACCTCACGGCGGAGTACGTTCACGAGAACAGCGCGTACAGCTCATGAGCACGGCGAGGAAGCACACCGCGCTGCCCAAGGCCCAGATCCTCATCGAGGCGCTGCCCTGGCTGACCCGCCACAACGGCAAGGTCGTCGTCATCAAGTTCGGCGGCAACGCCATGATCGACGAGGACCTCAAGGCCGCCTTCGCCCAGGACGTGGTCTTCCTGCGGCAGGCCGGCCTCAAGCCGGTCGTGGTGCACGGCGGCGGCCCGCAGATCAATGCCCAGCTCGACAAGCAGGGCCTGGTCAGCGAGTTCAAGGCGGGCCTGCGCGTGACCACCCCGGAGGCCATGGACGTCGTCCGGATGGTCCTGGCGGGCCAGGTCCAGCGCGAGCTGGTCGGGCTGCTCAACCAGCACGGGCCGCTCGCGGTCGGCATGACGGGCGAGGACGCCCGGACCATCACCGCCACCAAGCACACCCCCGAGATCGAGGGCGAGCTCGTCGACATCGGGCGGGTCGGGGAGATCACCGCCATCGACACCGGCGCGATCGAGGCACTGCTGGCGGACGGGCGGATCCCGGTGATCTCCTCCATCGCGCGCAGCGCCGACGACCACCACGTCTACAACGTGAACGCGGACACGGCCGCGGCGGCGCTCGCCGCGGCGCTCGGCGCGGAGACCCTGATGGTCCTCACGGACGTCGAGGGCCTGTACGCGGACTGGCCCCACAGCGACGAGGTCATCAGCCGGCTCACGGTCAGCCAGCTGGAGAAGCTGCTGCCCGAGCTGTCCAGCGGCATGGTGCCCAAAATGGAGGGCTGCCTGCACGCCGTGCGCAATGGAGTCACCACCGCCCGCGTGATCGACGGGCGGGTCCAGCACTCGATCCTGCTGGAGATCTTCACCGACGAGGGAATCGGCACGATGGTCGTGCCCGACGGACAGGGAGGGGAGCCCCGGTGACCACCGGCAACGAGGAGTACCGCACCCGCTGGCAGGGTGCGCTGACCAACAACTACGGAACCCCCGCGCTGACCCTCGTACGCGGCGAGGGCGCCCAGGTCTGGGACGCGGACGGCAAGCAGTACACCGACTTCGTCGGCGGCATCGCGGTCAACGCGCTCGGCCACGCCCACCCGGCGGTCGTCGAGGCCGTCACCGGCCAGATCGGGACGCTGGGCCACGTCTCCAACCTCTACGCCTCCGAGCCGGTCATCGCGCTCGGCGAGCGGCTGCTCCAGCTCTTCGGCCGCCCCGGCAAGGTGTTCTTCTGCAACTCCGGCGCCGAGGCCGTCGAAGCCGCCTTCAAGATCGGCCGGCTGACCGGGCGGACCCACATGGTCTCCACCACGGGCGGGTTCCACGGCCGGACCATGGGCGCCCTCGCGCTCACCGGCCAGCCCAAGAAGCAGGAGCCCTTCCTGCCCCTGCCCGGTGACGTCACGCACGTTCCGTACGGCGACGTCGAGGCGCTGCGGGCCGCGGTCACCGAGCGGACCGCCTTCGTCGTCATCGAGCCCATCCAGGGCGAGAACGGCGTCGTCGTGCCGCCCGCCGGATACCTGACGGCCGCCCGCGAGATCACCCGTGCCACCGGCACCCTGCTCGTCCTCGACGAGGTGCAGACCGGCATCGGACGGTGCGGACAGTGGTTCGAGCACCAGGCTCACGAGGGGGTCGAGCCGGACCTGGTCGCGCTCGCGAAGGGGCTGGGCGGCGGCCTGCCCATCGGCGCCGTCGCCGCCTTCGGAGCCGCCGCCGATCTGCTCCAGCCGGGCCAGCACGGCACCACCTTCGGCGGGAACCCGGTCGCCTGCGCCGCCGGGCTCGCCGTCATCGACACCATCGCCGCCGAAGGCCTGCTCGCGCAGGTCAAGGCACGCGGCGAGCGGCTGCGCTCCGGAATCGAGGCTTCCGGGCATCCGCTGGTCTCCCACGTCCGCGGTGCCGGCCTTCTGCTGGGTATGGTGCTGACCGAGCCCCTCGCACCCCGGGTGCAGCAGGCGGCTCAGGATGCCGGTTACCTGGTCAACGCGCCCGCCCCCGACGTCGTACGGCTCATGCCGCCGTACGTGCTGTCCGAGGCCGAGGCGGACGCGTTCCTCCGGGACCTGCCCGGCATCCTCGACGCGGCCCACGGGGACGGATCCGGAGAATGAGACGACGATGAGTCAGGCGCAGGACAACGAGCACGGTGGGCAGGCCGTCCCGCAGACCCGCACCGCCCGCCACCGCCGGATCGTGGACATCCTCAACCGGCAGCCGGTCCGCTCGCAGAGCCAGCTGGCCAAGCTGCTCGCCGACGACGGGCTGAGCGTCACCCAGGCGACGCTCTCCCGGGACCTCGACGAGCTGGGCGCGGTGAAGATCCGCAACACCAACGGCGAGCTGATCTACGCGGTGCCCAGCGAGGGCGGTTTCCGTACGCCGCAGGCCCCGCTCGGCGAGTCGGCGAAGGAGGAGCGCATGCGGCGCCTCTCCGGGGAGCTGCTGATCTCGGCGGAGGCCTCCGCCAACCTCGTCGTCCTGCGCACGCCGCCGGGTGCGGCGCAGTTCCTCGCCTCCGCGATCGACCAGGCCGAACTCCGGGAGATCCTCGGCACGATCGCGGGCGACGACACCCTGATGCTGATCAGCCGCGATCCGACGGGCGGCCAGGCCCTCGCCGACCACCTGCTGCGCCTGGCCCAGAAGGAGGGGTAGGCCGGTCCTGCGGGCGCCGGGCGCCGGGCGCCGGGCGGCTGTGCACGGCGGCCTAGTAGCGCGTGATGTCCAAGGTCCCGGACTCGGTGCCGATCGCGATGTGCGGGCGGCGGTCCGGATCCGCCCAGCGCAGGATCTCCCGCATCGCTCCCGCGGGTACGGAGATGCAACCGGCCGTCGCGCCCTTGCCGTTGACGTGCAGGAAGATACCGGCGCCGCGGCCGCGGACGGGCTCGGCGTAGTTGAAGCCGATGACCAGCGCGTGGGCGTACTGGGTCTTGTACGTCACCAGGTGCTCCGCCTCGCCCGGCGCGCAGTGCGCCGGCAGCGGCTCCACCCAGCGGTTGTAGGCGGCGGACCGGTTGTCCTGGCACCACCACGAGTCGCGGGTCACGGGCCGATAGGGGTACTCCGTCCCCGCGGGCGCCCGCCGGATGCCGAAGGCGTACGGCAGGCCGTACAGGCCGGTCGGGGTGGTGTTCGTGCTCTGCACGCGGGTCGCGCCCTCCGTGAGGCCCTTCGCCCCGAAGCGGGCGGGCGCGCTCCCCGCCTCGTACCAACGCCCCGCCCACCGGTTCCACCAGGTCAGCCGCCCGGTCGTGGAACCGGGGGCGGGCGCGACGGCGGTGATCAACTGGCTGCCGCCGCCGGTGTCGGCGAGCAGGGCGGGGAGCGGGGGCTGACCCGGGAAGCCCTGCGGGAGCAGGGCGGTGACGATCAGTGAGCCCGTGACGAGGGCAGTACGCAGCACATGTCAGACGGTACGGGGCGGAAGGGGCAAAGGCAGCGCAGGCAGGCCGTCGACGCTCGTTCCGATGAACTCCTTCTTCTCGCAGTACGCCCCGAACTCCTCGTCCGTCTTGCGGCCGAAGTACTCCGCGTGGAGGGTGCGTTCCCCCTGGTACTCCATGAGGGGTACGGCGTATCCGCACACATCGGCGATGCGCCGGGCACGGACGAGGATGATGGCCCGGGCGGCCGGCCCGTCGGCCTCGCCGAAGTGCCCGATCAGCTCCGCCCAGCGGGGGTCGTCACGGAAGACGGCCTCGCCCTCGCCGTGGATGCGCACGATGTTCGGCGGGCCGCTGAACGCACACCACATGAGCGTGATCCGGCCGTTCTCGCGGACGTGCGCGATGGTTTCGGCGCCGCTGCCGCCGAAGTCCAGGTAGGCGAGCCGCTGCTCGTCGAGGACGACGAGGGTGCCGGCGCGGCCCTTGGGGGACAGGTTGACGTGGCCGTCATCCGCGAGCGGGGCGGTGGCCGTGAAGAAGACCGGCTGCTCCTCGATGAACGTGCGCAGCCGGCCGTCTATGCGTTCGTGCAGTTTTCCCATGGGGATCATTATCCCGTCAGGCCGGACGCGGCGGGGGGAGTCCGAGCTGTGCACGCATCCGCCGCATGACGTAGTCGCTGAACAGTCCGGTGCAGCGGTCCAGCAGGGCGCCGACCTCGGGGTCGCGCACGGGCAGGTCCGGTGACCGCTCGGGCGACCACATGCTCTGCACGTGCTGCGCGGCGACCCGGCGCAGCCCCGGGTCACCGTCCGTCAGCAGCGCCACGGAGGCGCGGAGTCCGTCGATGCCGCCCCGGGCGTGCAGCACGCGGTAGGCGGCCCGACGGGTGTGCGGGGGGCGGTCCGGGGAGATCAGGGCCTGCAGCCAGTCGGCCGGGAGGCGCCCCGAGTCCGGGATGAGCCCGCGGGCGGCCTCCCGAGCCACCGCGGGTGACGGGTCGTCGAGCAGCGACCGGAGCAGGGCCGTCTCGGAGGTGTCCAGAACGCGCAGCCCGGCGAGGGCGGCGGCCCGTACCGCGTCACCGCCGGGGCCGGGCCGCTCCAGAAGGGCCCGCAGCAGCGGCGCGTCCGCCGGCTTCGCGCACTCGGCGAAACCGGCGACGGCGTACGGCGTGACCCGGGACGGATCCTCCACCAGCGCCCGGCAGTGGACGTAGGGGTCCCCGCCGTCCTGGCGCACCAGCCACCGGGCGCAGGCGCGGACCAGCGAGGAGCGGTCGGCCAGGTGGCCGGCGGCCTCGGCGGTGCGGCCGGCCCGGCGCAGGGCGGTGACCCCGCCCGCCCGCACCATCGGGAGGTGCCCGCCCAGCAGGTGGTCGACCGCCTCGTCGTCCGGTCCGTCGGCGGCCATGGCGGCCAGGGCGGCATCCGCCCAGAGCCGGGCCGTCGCCGGGTCGCGCTCCTCGGCGGCCCGGCGGGCCTTTTCGCGTACGCCGAACAGCCCGGCCTCCAGGGTGAGGCCGGTGGCGAACCGCCGGGTCGGCAGGTCGCCGCTGCGCCGCAGCCAGGCCAGGACGGTGTCGGGCTCCTCGCCGGTCATGGTCCGTGCGTCCCTGGCCGGGCGCCACCACCGCGCGGGACGCGCGGGGCGCCACAACGGAGCGGGCACCGGGTCCCCGGCGCGCAGCGCGGCCGCGAAGAGGTCGCGCGCCCAGACGCCCCGCTCCCGCCGGGCGAGCCGCAGCACGAGCGGGGTGAGCTCGATCAGCGTGCGGGAGGGGTCGGCGGCCAGCGCCTCGGCGAGCACCGCCCGGGCGCGTTCGCGGACGGCCGGGACCCAGTCGGCGCACCGGATCGCGACGAGCGGGAGCAGCGGGCGCGCGGCGTCGAGCGCGGCCTCGCGGATCCGGCCGTCGGGGTGGCACAGGCGGACCTCGATCCGGTCGGCGGCGCGCCCCCGGTGCCAGGGCGAGTGGGCGCGCCGGATCTCGGAGTCGAAGGCGAGCCAGGAGACGGGCAGGACGGGGCGCCGGACGCCGCCGATTCCCATGCGCTCGCCCCGCAGCAGGCCCGCCGCGGCGGCCCGGCCCTCTTCGACCTGCTGTTCCAGCGCGGCTCCCATGGCCCCTCCCCATCCGGTCCGGACCGCCGATCGTAGCCCTGGCCCTCGCGTGGCGCCTCTGAGATACGGCCTGGTCGCAGGCCCGGTCCTGGTACCGATTGACGAAACATACGGAGTAGCGCATAGTTATGCCTACTGGAGTGCATCCCGCCGCGACCTCGCCGGTCCCGCCGGTCCAGCCCGAGCCGTCCGACGACCCACGGACCAGACGGCCTCTCCGTTACCTCCGCGACGGGGAGGCCGTTGCACACCCGAAGCCATGCAGTCTTGAGGAGCAAAGCTGTGAGCAGCAACAACGGTGACGTCCGGCTCTGGGGCGGACGCTTCGCCGACGGGCCCGCCGAGGCCCTCGCGAAACTGTCCGCGTCGGTCCACTTCGACTGGCGCCTCGCGCCGTACGACATCGCGGGCTCCCGTGCCCACGCCCGCGTGCTGCACAAGGCGGGCCTGCTCACGGCCGACGAGCTCGAGCGCATGATCGCCGGACTGGACCGGCTCGAGGCCGACGTGGCCGCGGGCACCTTCGTCGGCACCATCGCCGACGAGGACGTGCACACCGCACTGGAGCGCGGCCTGCTGGAGCGGCTCGGCGCCGACCTCGGCGGCAAGCTGCGGGCCGGCCGGTCCCGCAACGACCAGGTGGCCACCCTCTTCCGGATGTACCTGCGCGACCACGCCCGGATCATCGGCGGGCTCATCGCCGACCTCCAGGACGCGCTGGTCGGCCTCGCCGAGACCCACGCGGACGTGGCGATGCCCGGCCGGACGCACCTCCAGCACGCGCAGCCGGTGCTCTTCGCCCACCACGTACTGGCCCACGTGCAGTCCCTGTCCCGGGACGCGGAGCGGCTGCGCCAGTGGGACACCCGGACCGCGGTCTCCCCGTACGGCTCGGGCGCGCTGGCCGGCTCCTCCCTCGGCCTGGACCCGGAGGCCGTCGCCGCCGACCTGGGCTTCGAGCGGGGCTCGGTCGGCAACTCCATCGACGGCACGGCCTCGCGCGACTTCGTTGCCGAGTTCGCCTTCGTCACCGCGATGATCGGGATCAACCTGTCCCGGATCGCAGAGGAGATCATCATCTGGAACACGAAGGAGTTCTCCTTCGTGACCCTGCACGACGCCTTCTCCACCGGCTCGTCGATCATGCCGCAGAAGAAGAACCCGGACATCGCGGAGCTGGCGCGCGGCAAGTCGGGCCGGCTCATCGGCAACCTGACGGGCCTGCTCGCCACCCTCAAGGCGCTGCCCCTGGCCTACAACCGGGACCTCCAGGAGGACAAGGAGCCGGTCTTCGACTCCTGCGACACCCTCGAGGTCCTGCTGCCGGCCTTCACCGGCATGATGGCCACCCTCACGGTCAACCGGGAGCGCATGGAGGAACTGGCTCCGGCCGGCTTCTCGCTCGCCACCGACATCGCGGAGTGGCTGGTCAAGCAGGGCGTGCCGTTCCGTGTCGCCCACGAGGTGGCCGGCGAGTGCGTCAAGGAATGCGAGGCGCTCGGCATCGAGCTGGAGGAGCTCACCGACGAGCAGTTCGCGAAGATCTCGGAACACCTGACCCCCGAGGTCCGCGGCGTCCTCAACGTGCCCGGCGCCCTGGCCTCCCGCAACGGCCGCGGCGGCACCGCCCCTTCGGCGGTCGCCGTCCAGCTGACCGAGCTGAAGGCGGACCTGGTCATCCAGCACGCCTGGGCCGCGCACAAGCAGTAGGCGGCACCGCCCCGAGGGGGCGGCCGGGGTGGACGGACCCCGGCCGCCCCCTCCGGCATGCGCCGCGCCTCTCCGTACCCACAGGAACCGAACGGTCCGCGAGGAGCGTGGTGGACGGTGTTCCGATCATGGAGAACGAGGAGACGGGGAGACGATGGTGCACACCTCGGGAACCGGTCCGTCCCGGCGCGCGGTACTGGCACTCGGTACGGGGACCGTCCTGTTCAGCGGCCTGGCCGCGGCGGCCGCGGGCCCGGCCCACGCCGCGGAGCCGGCGGCCGCGGTGCCCCGGCGGCTGCGGGAGCTGGAACGGGAGCACTCCGCCAGGCTGGGCGTGTTCGCCCGCCACACGGGCACGGGCCGGACGGTGGTGTACCGCGCGGACGAGCGGTTCCCGATGTGTTCGGTCTTCAAGGGGCTCGCCGCCGCGGCCGTCCTGCGGGACCTCGACGAGGACGGCGCGTTCCTCGCGCAGCGCATCCGGTACACGCAGGAGTACGTCACGGCGTCGGGGTACGGCCCGGAGACCGGCAAGCCCGAGAACGTGGCCAACGGCATGACGGTCGGGGCCCTGTGCTCCGCCTCCGTCAGCCTGAGCGACAACGCCGCCGCCAACCTGCTCCTCGAGCACCTGGGCGGCCCCACGGCGATCACCCGCTTCAGCCGCTCGCTCGGGGACCGGATCACCCGGCTGGACCGCTGGGAACCCGCACTGAACTCGGCGGAACCCGGCCGGGTGACCGACACCACCAGCCCCCGGGCCATCGGGAGGACGTACGCGCGGCTGCTCCTCGGCGACGCGCTGGCGCCGGGGGACCGGGAGATGCTGACCGGCTGGCTGATCGCCAACACGACGAACACCGAGCGGTTCAAGGCCGGCCTCCCCGCGGACTGGATCCTGGCGGACAAGACAGGTGGCGGGCACGAGTACGGGGTGGCCAACGACGTGGGGGTGGTGTGGCCGCCGGACGGCGCCCCGATCGTGATGGCGGTCCTGACGACCAAGCCGGGCTCGCCGACCGGCCCCCGGGACAACGTGCTCGTCGCCGAGACCGCCCGGCTGCTGGCCTCGGCCCTCACCTGATCCCGGCCCGCCCTGCCGACCCCGGCCCGCCCCTGCTCACCCGGCCCGCCCTGCCGACCCCGGCCCGCCCCTGCTCACCCGGCCCGCCCTACGCCGCCCAGTCGCGCAGCGCGTCGAAGTCGGGCCGGGTCAGCCCGATCCGCTCGTCGACGCGCAGGAGCAGCGCCCGCGCGGGGTGGCGCTGGTCGACGTACTCGTGGTCCATGGCCGTGATGTCGTCGTCGATCCACGCGAAAGGCCGGGCGCCCGCGTAGTCGAGGATGTACTGGGTCTTCCAGAAGGTGCCCCGCGGCGCCCGGCCGTGCATCGCCGGCCAGTCGATGTAGGGGAGTCGGGGCAGGCCCAGGTGCGGCCCTATCCAGTCGTTCGCCTCGTCCTTCCACGTCGTGGCCCACACGAGCTCGTACGAGTCCGCGAGCGCGAGCAGGTCCGCGCCGTGGGCGCGGTTGAGCCAGACGCGCAGGGGCTTCGCGCTCTCGGCGACCGTCCAGCCCGTCGGGCGCATCCGGTGGGTGCGGTAGCCCTCGGGGCGGCGCTGTGCCTTCGCCGCGTAGGGGTTCAGCGGTCCGTCGACGTCGATCAGCAGCAGTGGCTTCATGGTGCGCAGGATTCCTTTCCGGCTGCTCGAGGACAGCTCGTTTTTCGCGTGAGGGGGACGTGATGTCCGCTCCGGTCGCCTCCGGCGGACCGGAAACCGGATTGCTCCGGCCTGCGTGCGGGGGTTTGATGTCCCTTTTGCACGCTGCTCGTCCAGGAGAAGGGGAGCTCGACTCGATGACCACGTCTGCGGTGATCCGCCCGCTGGCACCGAGCGAAGAGACATTCGCGAGGGCCGGCGTGTACATGGGCTATGCGGTGCGGGTGTCCGGCAGCTTGGACGTGGCGGCGCTCGCCGCGGCCTACCAAGCGGTGGTGCGGGCCCATCCGGTGCTCGGCGCGCGGCTGGAGCCGGCGGACGGCGAGGGCTTCGATCTGGTCGCCGCGTCGGCGGGAACACCGGGAATCACGGTGGTGGACGGGGATGAGGATCAGCTGGTCCACGGCCCGGAGTTCGATCAGCGTACCGTCCTCAGCCACGTGTCCGTGGTGCGCGACGGCGACACCGCCGACGTGACGCTGTTCACCCACCACAGCATCGCGGACGCCTGTCACTCGCTGGCCGTGCTCGCCGAGTTGTGGTCGTGCTACACGGATGTGGTGACGGGGCGTTCGCCCGAGCGCGAGGTACGTCCGTATCCGGTGCCGGTCGAGGAACTGCTCGCCCAGCGCGGCATCGAGAAGAGGGCCTGGCCGGTGCCGGCGGGGCCGCAGGCCGCCGAACAGGCCGCGGTCGAACCGGTGGTCGCCCCACCGGCCGTCGCCGCAGCACCCGTCGGCGGTGGCCGGCACGTCCCGCCGCTGGTCGCGCGCTGCCACCTGTCGGTCGACGAGACCGCCGCGCTCGTCGAGCTCGGGCACCGGGAGGGCGTCACGATCAACGGTCTGGTCTCGGCCGCGATCCTCTTGAGCGACGCCGAGATCCGCGGACTTCCGCTGACCGAGATGATCTACCTCTATCCGGTGGACCTGCGCACGCGGCTCACGCCGGCGGTCGGCACGACCGACGGCACCAACCTGCTCGGGGCCGCACGATACCTGCCCGCGGCCGGGACGACCGGGCTGGTCGAGCTGGGCCGCAGCATCTGCGCCTCGCTGGCGGCGGCCATCGCCGAGGGCGTCGTGCAGCAGACACCGCTGCACGTCCCCGAGAAGAGCACGGCAGGCGTGACGCCGCCCCCGGGCATGCTGCTCGTCACCAACTGGGGCCGGGTCCCGGCGCCGCGGATGCCCCGAGGACTCCGGGCCACCGACTTCCGCTCGGTCCTCACCTCGGCGCCGGGCCCGCACCACCCCAGCGGCGGCGCCTGCGTGATCAGTACCTTCGGGGGCCGTCTGAGCATCGAGATCCACCACACCGAAGCGGTGGCCCCGCAGCAGCGACAGCGCGCCGACAGCATCAGCGCCAGGCTGCGCGGCGCCCTCGCCCAGCTCGACCCACCTCGGTGAGACGTCAGCGTCTCATTCGGGGTATGCTTGTCTCATGGCCATGGATCGTGACCAGGTGCTCCGCGACGCGGCGGCCCTGCTCTCCCGCAAATCGACCGCCACGATGGACGAGGTCGCCCGTGCCGCGGGCATCGGGCGCGCGACGCTCCACCGGCACTTCGCCGGGCGCGACGCGCTCGTACGGGCCCTCGAGGAACTCGGCATCCGGGAATTCGAGGTGGCCTTCGACAACGCCCGCCTCGACGAGGGCACGGCCGTGGACGCCCTGAAGCGGCTCGTCGCCGCGACCGAGCCCAACGCCCAGCTGCTGGCCTTCCTCGTGACCGAGAACCAGCTCTTCGAGGGCGACCAGGTCAACGAGGGATGGGCCCGCCTCGACGCCCGCGTCGGCGCGCTCTTCCGGCGGGGCCAGGCCGAGGGCGACATCCGGATCGACCTGAGTCCCGCCTGGCTCACCGAGGCCCTCTACGGCCTCATCGGCACCTGCGCCTGGGCCGTCATGGACGGCCGGGTCGCCGCCAAAGACTTCCAGTACATGATCATCGAGCTGTTGCTCGGTGGCGCAAGACGGAGTGTGCAGAAATGACCGGAACCGAGCAGCTGAGCCGGACGAAGGAGGCGGGGGCGAAGAGCTCCGGGCGCTGGCTCGCGCTCTCCGTGCTCGTCCTGGCCGTGCTGCTGGTCGCGGTGGACGCGACCGTACTCGGTCTGGCCACGCCCTCCCTCAGCGAAGACCTCAAGCCGTCCGGCACGCAGCTGCTGTGGATCGGCGACATCTACTCCTTCGTCATCGCCGGACTGCTCGTCTCCATGGGCTCCCTCGGCGACCGCATCGGCCGCAAGAAGCTCCTGCTGGCCGGCGCCACGGCCTTCGGCGCCGTCTCGGTGCTGAACGCCTACGCGACCAGCCCCGAGATGATGATCGTCGCCCGGGCCCTGCTCGGCGTGGCCGGCGCGACGCTGATGCCGTCCACCCTCGCGCTGATCCGCAACATCTTCCACGACCCCAGGGAGCGCAGCCTCGCCATCGGCATCTGGGGCGCCACCGCCTCGGCCGGCGCGGCCGTCGGCCCGGTCGTCGGAGGGGCCCTGCTCCAGCACTTCTACTGGGGATCGGTCTTCCTCATCAACCTCCCCGTGATGATCGTCCTGGTCGTCGTCGGCATCCGGCTGCTGCCCGAGTCCAAGAACCCCGTCGCGGGCCCCTGGGACCTGTTCAGCGTCGGCCTCTCCCTCGTCGGGGTCATCGGCGTCGTGTACGCCGTCAAGGAAGTCGCCACCCACGGCATGACCTGGGGCGTCTGGGCCGCCGCCGTCATAGGCGCCGGCTGCCTGTACGCCTTCGTCCGCCGCCAGTTCAGCCTGCCGTCCCCGCTGCTCGACATGCGCCTCTTCAAGCACCGCGGTTTCTCCGGTGCGGTCCTCGCCGACCTGCTCACCGTCTTCGGGCTCTCCGGCCTGGTCTTCTTCCTCTCCCAGTTCCTCCAGCTCGTCCAGGGCCGCGACCCGCTGGAGGCGGGACTGGCCGAACTGCCCGCCGCCATCGGCGCGGTGGTCACCGGTCTGGTCGCGGGCCGGTACGCGCGCCGCTACTCGGTGCGCTCCGTCGTCGCCGGCGGACTCGCCGCCATCGGCCTGGCCCTCGCCGTGCTGACCGTGATCCACAAGGACACCGGCTACCCGCTGCTCGGCGCGGCCCTGCTCGTCGTCGGACTCGGCGCCGGCTTCTCCTTCACCGTCACCGCCGACGTGATCCTCTCCAGCGTGCCCAAGGAGCAGGCCGGTTCGGCCTCGGCCGTCTCCGAGACGGCGTACGAACTCGGCGCCGCCCTCGGCATCGCCCTGCTCGGTTCCATCGTGACCGGCGTCTACCAGGGCTTCACCGCCCCCGCCGCCGTCGCCGGACCCGTCGCCGACGCAGCGCACGAATCCCTCGGCGGCGCCGTCGAAGCGGCCAGGGCACTGGACCCCCACACCGCCGGGCAGCTGGTGGGAGCGGCACAGGAGGCCTTCACGGACGGGCTGCGGCTCGCCTCCGGCGTGGGTGCGGCCGTCCTGCTGGCCACCGCCGCGGCCGCCTGGTTCCTGCTGAAGGGCCAGCGGCTCCAGGACGGCATCGAGCACTGACGTCCCGCCAGGGACGGCTCGTCGGCGCGGAGTTGACATTCCGTCGAAGCGCGGGACACCATCCCGGCGATGGAGATCAACGACCTGACCCCGGCGGAACGCCGCGTATGGGAGGCCTTCCCGCGCGGGGAGGGCGTCGACTTCCGGGAAAGCCCCGACGAGGAAGCGGCCGACGGAGCCTCGTGGGGGCCGGAGCGCACGGTGCGCGCCGAGGTGCTCATGGCCCTGCTGCTGAGCGGACCCAGCGAGCCCGGCCAAGTCGCCGGCCTCAAGATCAAGGGCGCCAAGGTCACCGGGAAACTGGACCTCAAATACGCCTCGATCGACGTCCCGATGCGGATGCGCGGGTGCTGGTTCGAACGCAAACCAGGGCTCTACGGGGCACGGTTGCGCGCACTGGTCCTCACCGAGTCGTCCCTGCCGGGCCTGACCGCCTCCACCGTCCGCGTCGAGGTCGTGTTGCGGCTGTCCTGCTGCCGGATCAGCGGCCCGGTGCGCCTCGCGGGGGCCCGGATAGACGGCGGACTCTTCCTCCAGGGCGCCGTGATCGGCCCGGTCGAGGGTGAACTGGCCGGCGAAGCGCCGCTCCAGCTCAACCATGCCGCCATCGGAACCGACATCATCGCCTTCAACCTGACCGTACACGGCCAGATGCGGATCAACGGCGCGGTCGTCGGCGGCCAGATCAACCTCGACGACGCCACCCTCCACGCGCCCGGCGGCACCGCCCTGCACGCGGAGACCATGACCGTCGGCACCGACATGCGGGCGATGCGCGCACAGCTGCTCGGCCGGGTCAACCTCACCGGATCCCGCATACCGGGGCAGCTCAACCTCGCCTACGCCCGGCTCGTCAATCCCGGCGGCGTGGCCCTGCGCGCCAGCAGCTGCACCGTCGGCGAGTTCTGGCTGAGGGACTGCGACACCATCCAGGGCGGGGTCAACCTGCGCCGCTCCCAGTTCGACCTGCTGCACGTGGAGCCCGAGACCTGGCCGGGTACGGTGCGCATGGCCGGGCTCAGCTACCGGGCGATCAGCCCGCACCTGCCGGCCGAACAGCGGCTGCCCGCCCTGGAGCGCGAGGAGTCCGGATACCTCCCGTACTCCTACGAGCAGCTGGCCGCGGCCTACCGCACGGCGGGCGACGAGGCCGCGGCCCGGACCGTCCAGCTCGCCAAGCTGCGCAGGCACCGCCGCACCCTGCCCCGGCACGCCCGGCTGTGGGGCAAGCTCCAGGACGTCACCGTCGGCTACGGCTTCCGGCCGCTGCGGGCGGTCGGCTGGCTGATGGCCCTGCTGCTGACCGGATCGATCGCCTACGCGGGGCAGCCGCCGCGGCCCCTGAAGGCGGGCGAGGCCCCGGACTTCAACCCGGTTTTCTACACGATCGACCTGCTGGTGCCGATCATCAGCTTCGGGCAGGAGTCCGCCTACGCGCCGAGCGGCTGGTACCAGTGGCTGTCCTACCTGCTGATCGTGACCGGCTGGATCCTCGCCACCACCACGGCGGCGGGCGTCAGCCGGTCCCTCCAGCGGCAGTGAGCCGACGGGCTCAGGCGGCCTTCGCCTTGGTCGCGTACATGTCCACGTACTCCTGGCCGGACAGCCGCATGACCTCGGCCATCACCGAGTCGGTGACCGCGCGCAGCACATACCGGTCGCGGTCCATGCCCTCGTAGCGGGAGAACTCCATCGGCTCACCGAAGCGGACGGTGACCCGGCCCGGGCGCGGCATCCCGGCGCCGCCGGGCTGGAGCTTGTCGGTGCCGATCATCGCGAACGGGACCACGGGGGCCCCGGTCATCAGGGTCAGGCGGGCGATGCCGGTGCGGCCGCGGTAGAGCCGGCCGTCGGGGGAGCGGGTGCCCTCCGGGTAGATGCCGAAGATCTTGCCCTCTTCGAGGATCCGGCGGCCGGTCATCAGGGCCGCGACGCCGCCGTTCGCCCCGTCGCGGTCGACGGGGATCATGCCGGAGCCGGTGAAGAACCAGGCCATGGCGCGGCCCTTGATCCCCTTGCCCGTGACGTACTCGTCCTTGCCGATGAAGTGGACCGTGCGGTCGCACACCAGCGGAAGGATCATGGAGTCGATGAAGGTGAGGTGGTTGCCCGCCAAAATCACCGGCCCGGTCCCGGGGATGTTCTCGATGCCCTCCACACGGGTGCGGAACATCAGGCGCATGACCGGTCCGACAGTGGCTTTGATGAGGCGCGTACGGAACAACGTGGGCCCTCCGGCATCGAAAAGCGGTTCTCGCACCCACCACGCGGCGGTAGTGCAGGTGAGGACGATACTCGCGGGTCCGCTCTGATCGCACATCGGGTTCACGAGTCGGATACGCAGTGTTGACGCACGTTTCCGCCGTGTTCCGACGGGACACCCTCGCCGGAAACCCCGCCGCGCCTACGATCGGCACGCCGATTCGGGCGTTTTCGCGAGGGGGAGTGGCACTCATGACACAGGGTGGGGCAGCACGGCGGGCGGTCCTCGGCGCGGCCGTCCTGGCGGCGGGCACCGGTTTCGCCGGCCTCGCGGCGGGACCGGCCTCGGCGTCCGCAAGGGCCACCGACACGGGGGGCGGGCACGACGAGGGCGGGTTCCGGGACCTCCCGCACCCGACGGTGATCGGCCACCGCGGAGCCAGCGGCTACCGGCCCGAGCACACGCTCGGCTCCTACCAGCTCGCCCTCGACCTGGGAGCCGACGTCATCGAGCAGGACCTCGTCCCGACCAAGGACGGGCACCTGGTGTGCCGGCACGAGAACGATATCGGCGGCACCACGGACGTCGCGGAGCACCCCGAGTTCGCGGGGCGCCGGACCACCAAGTCCGTCGACGGGGTCTCCGTCACCGGCTGGTTCACCGAGGACTTCACCCTCGCCGAGCTGAAGACCCTGCGCGCGAAGGAACGCATCCCCGCCATCCGGCAGCGCAACACCCTCTACGACGGCCAGTGGGCGGTGCCCACCTTCGAGGAGGTCCTGCGCTGGGCCAACCGGGAAGGCCGCCGGCGCGACAAGCAGGTCTGGCTGCACGTGGAGACCAAGCACCCCAGCTACTTCCGGGCCCTGGGCCTCGGCCTGGAGGAACCGCTCGCCAGGCTGCTGCGCCGCCACGGACGCGACCGCCACGACTCGGCCGTCTTCCTCCAGTCCTTCGAGCCGTCCAGCATCCAGCGGCTCTCCCGGCTGGTCTCCGCGCCCCGCGTCGTCCTGCTCTCCGCGGCGGGCACCCGCCCCTGGGACTTCGAAGAGGCCCACGACCCGCGCACGGTGGCGGACCTGGTCAAGCCCGAGGGCCTGAAGTGGATCGCCGGCTTCGCCCAGGGCATCGGACCGACCATGGACCTGATCCTGCCGCGCGACGCGGCCGGCCGGCTCGGCGCCCCGACCACCCTGGTCAAGGACGCCCACGCCCAGGGGCTGCAGCTGCACCCCTACACCGCGCGGAACGAGAACAGCTTCCTGCCCGCCGACTTCCGCAAGGGCACGGACCCGGCCGCGTACGGGGACGCCTTCGCCGCCTTCCGGACCTACTTCGACCAGGGCATCGACGGTATCTTCACGGACAACCCGGACACCGGACTCCTCGCGGCGGAGGCCTTCCACCCGGGCCGACGCCCCGTCAACCGCTGAGCGGAGCTTCCCGTACGAGTGGGACGCGCCCGGCGGGGAAACCGCCGGGCGCACACCGTTCGTCCCGCCCGGCATGGACCTGCTGAAGGCTGACCTCTTTGAGAAGCTCGGCCCGCTGCTCTCCGCCGAAGCGGCTGCGGAAGCCCCGGGCACCGGAGTCGAGGCGGCCGACCTGGAACAAGCCGTCTGGGTCAGGCTGCTGGAGAGCGGCCCGCGCGACCCCGACCCCACCGGCCGCGCGCGCTGGCTGCGCCGGGCGGTGCGCGCCGAGGCCCGCCTCGCCCGGCGGCGGGCGCGCCGGGAGATCCCCTACGACCACCGCCACCAGCCCGTGGACGGCCGCCGCCGTCACCGTGCGGTCGGCGCGGCTCCCGCGGAAGCGGGCGGCGTACCGGAGGACGTCCTCCTGAACGGCGAGGAGAACCGGGCCCTCCGATCGGCGGTCGCCCGATTGCCCGGGCGCTGCCCCGAGCTCATGAAGGCACTTCTTTCGCAAGAGACCTCACTTACCGTGAAATCGCAGGAGAGTTGGGTATCTCACAAGGAAGTTTGGGGCCCGTGCGTTCCCGATGCCTGGGATGTCTGCGCAGAATGCTGGCTGCAGAGGTTGCGGCTCCTGGCCTGCGGGGAAAGGAGCGGTAGACCAACGGGCTACCAGGTGAGCGGGAGGCATGCGCACATGGGCATGAGCGTGACCATTTCGGCGGCGGCTGCCGAGGACGCTGAGCAGATCTTCAAACTGCAGTACCTGGCCTTCCAGCGCGAGGCCGAGCTGTACGGCAACTACCTCATCCAGCCGCTCACCCAGTCCCTTGACTCCCTCAAGGCGGAGCTGGCCACGGACACCGTGCTGGTGGCCCGGCTCGGCGACGAGGTCGTCGGCACCGTGCGCGGCAGCGTCGACGAGGACGGCACCGGGAAGATCGCCAAGCTGTGCGTGCACCCGCGGCTGCAGGGCCACGGTCTCGGCGCCCGCCTGCTGCGCGCGGTCGAGGAGGCCCTCGCGGGCCACGGCGCCACCACCCGTTTCCGTCTGCACACCGGTCACAAGAGCGAGTCGAACCTGCGGCTCTACCGCAAGGCCGGCTACACGAAGGTCGGCGGCCGCACAGCCTCGGACGGCGTCCAGCTGGTCATCCTGGAGAAGGAAGCCAAGGACGCCACCGACTTCGCGGTCAGCGCCTGAAATCAGCGCTTCCGGCGCAGCCAGAGCATCCCGGTGACCGGCAGGACCACCGGGATGAACAGGTAGCCCATCCCGAACTGCGACCACACGGTCGCGTCGGGAAAGGCGTCGGGCCGCACCAGGGTCCACGTGCCGACGGCCAGTACGCCGGCCAGCTCGGCGGCGCAGCAGGCCAGCGCCGCCTTGCGGGCCGTCTCCCCGCCGCGCACCAGCGAGTACGTGATGAACGCGTAGGCCAGGGCCGCCGCGGCGGACAGCGAGTACGCCAGCGGCGCCCGGTCGAACTCGGTGGAGATCTGGTAGGCCGACCGCGACACGGCGCCGACCACCATCACCCCGTACAGCCACACCAGCAGCAGCCCCGGACCGGAAACGAGCCGTGTGCGCCCGGCGGGTGTGGCGGTCGTCGTGTCAGGCACCGGCGGTTCCCCAGATGTCGTAGAGCCGTACTTCGAGGACGGCGAGGACGACCGCGCCCGCGGCCACCGTCACCGAACCCCACTTGGTCCGCTCGGTCAGCGAGAGCAGCCCGGCGGCCGGCACCGCCGCGAAGGCGCCCAGCAGGTACGCCACGAAGATCACCGCGCCCTCGTCGGGCTTCTCGCCGCGGGCCAGCCGGACCAGGCCCACCACCAGCTGGGCCAGCACCAGGACCGTCACCACGGCCATGCCGATGAAGTGCCAGTCCTTGGTCGGCTGGTCCCGCCATGCGGCGTGGCCGCACCATGCGGCGAGGGCGAGTGCGGCCACGCCGATGGCGACCGTCAGGGCGTCGAGCATGCAGCGAGGGTATTACGGGCCGAAAGACCCGATGCGCGCACCCCTGGCGGGGCGCTTGTCCGAGGACGCTCCGGCCGGGCCGGCGGCAGGACGCGCAGCGGGGATGCGGACCGTGGTCTTGACCACAACGCACCCGCAGCCGAACTCGACGCGGACGTGGACGTGCGGGACCTTCCGGCCGTGCCGGTGCAGGTCGGCGACGGGGTCCTGACCCTCGGGACGGAGTGCCGGCAGCGCCCGGGGTTGTCCGGTATGCGGCCGCTTTCCGTCCGCTATCCGGACATCGTTGATCGGTGAAGCGACATGTCTGCTTTACTGGGGCCCATGACCACGACGAGCAGCCGCACCCTTGCGACCGAGGCGACGATGACGCCCGGTGCTCGTTGTATGTGTCGAATGCGCGCCTTCTGAGGGCCCCTTCCGCACGCCTCGCGCCCCGAAGCGAGACCGGCCGAGCCCGTCCGCGTCCCAGCGGACCGCTCCTGCCCCGCGCACGCGTCGACGCCATCCGCTCCATGACGGTTCGACCCGTATCGCGTCCCCAGATGTTTGCCCCGTGCCCGGCAGCCTGCTGCGCCGTGCACTCGACAGCGACGGAATTCCTGTGATCACCACATCGGGCCTCACGAAGGTCTACCAGTCCCGTGGCCGCGAGGTCACCGCCCTGGACGGCGTGGACCTCCACGTCCGCGAGGGCGAGGTCTACGGAGTCATCGGCCAGAGCGGCGCCGGCAAGTCCTCCCTGATCCGCTGCGTGAACCTGCTCGAGCGCCCCACCACCGGCACCGTGAGCGTCGACGGCGTCGACCTGACCGCCCTCGCCGGCCGCGGCCGCCGCGCCGGCAAGGAGCTGCGCGAGGCCCGCAGCCGCATCGGCATGGTCTTCCAGCACTTCAACCTGCTGTCCTCGCGCACCGTCCAGGGCAACATCGAGCTGCCCCTGGAGATCCTCGGCGTCCCTGGCCGCGAGCGCTCGCGCAAGGCCCTGGAACTCCTCGACCTGGTAGGCCTCGCCGACAAGGCCAAGGCCTACCCCACCCAGCTCTCCGGCGGCCAGAAGCAGCGCGTCGGCATCGCCCGCGCCCTGGCCGGCGACCCCAAGGTGCTGCTGTCCGACGAGGCCACCAGCGCCCTGGACCCGGAGACCACCCGCTCCATCCTCCAGCTGCTGCGCGACCTCAACCAGCAGCTCGGCCTCACCGTGCTGCTCATCACGCACGAGATGGACGTGGTCAAGTCCGTCTGCGACTCGGCCGCCCTCATGAAGCGCGGCAGGATCGTCGAGTCCGGCACCGTCGCCCAGCTGCTCGCCACACCCGGCTCCGAGCTCGCGGGCGAACTCTTCCCGGTCACCGGCGCCGCCACCGGCCCCGACCGCACGGTCGTCGACGTCACCTTCCACGGCGAAGCCGCCGCCCAGCCGGTCATCTCGCAGCTCTCGCGCACCTACAACATCGACATCTCGATCCTGGGCGCCGCGATGGACACCGTCGCCGGGCGCCAGATCGGCCGCATGCGCATCGAGCTGCCCGGCCGCTTCGAGGACAACGTCGTCCCCGTGGGTTTCCTGCGCGAACAGGGCCTCCAGGTCGACATCGTCGACGAGGAGGACGCGGGCGACAAGGCCGACGCGGGCGACAAGGCCGACGCGATCGACAACGAACTGGCCGCGCTGGTCAAGGATGGTGCGAAGTGACCTGGTCCGAGATGCAGCCCCTGCTCACCCAGGGCACCTACGACACCCTCTACATGGTGCTGTGGTCCACCCTGGTGACCGTCCTGGGCGGATTGCCCCTCGGCATCCTGCTGGTCCTCACCGACCAGGGCGGCCTCCTGCAGAACCGGCCGTTCAACAAGGTGCTCGGCGTGATCGTGAACATAGGCCGCTCGCTGCCGTTCATCATCCTGCTGATCTTCCTCATCCCGGTCACCACCGCGGTCGTGGGCACCTTCATCGGCCCCACCGCCATGATCGTCCCGCTCGCCATCGGCGCCATCCCCTTCTTCGCCCGGCTCGTCGAGACCGCCGTCCGCGAGGTGGACCACGGCCTGATCGAGGCCGTCGAATCCATGGGCGGCGGCATCCCCACCCTCGTCGGCAAGGTGCTCCTGCCGCAGGCCCTGCCCTCCCTGGTCGCCGGCGTCACCACCACCGTGATCACCCTGGTCGGCTACTCCGCCATGGCCGGCGCCGTCGGCGGCGAAGGCCTCGGATCCAAGGCCATCACCTACGGCTTCCAGCGCTTCGAGACCGGCTTCATGGTCGCCACCGTCGTCGTACTGATCGCCATCGTCACGGTGATCCAGCTGCTCGGCGACGGCGTGGTCCGCCTCCTGGCCCGCCGCGGCCGGACAGCCTGAACCGGGCCGACAGACCTCTCCTCCCCGAAGGCCCGCACTTGTCGTGCTTGGGCCGCCACTCGAAAACAGCAAGAAAGGCACTCTTCGTGCGCAAGAACATCAAGCTCACCGCCCTCGCCGCCACGGCCACCGCGCTCGCCCTCGGCCTCACCGCCTGCGGCAGCTCCTCCGACCCGTCCTCCACCAACACCGCGGGCGGCAAGACCGATGAGAGCAAGCCGCTCGTCATCGCGGCCTCCCCGAGCCCCCACGCCGACATCCTGAACTTCGTCAAGGACAAGCTCGCGGCCAAGGAAGGCCTCAAGCTGGAGGTCAAGGAGTTCACGGACTACGTCCTGCCGAACACCGCCACCGAGCAGGGCCAGGTCGACGGCAACTACTTCCAGCACAAGCCGTACCTCGACGACTTCAACAAGAAGAACGGCACGCACATCGTGCCCGTCGTGAACGTGCACCTGGAGCCCCTCGGCCTCTACTCCAAGAAGGTCAAGGCCCTCACCGACATCAAGGCCGGCCAGACCATCGCCGTCCCCAACGACACCACCAACGAGGGCCGCGCGCTCCAGCTGCTCGCCGCGAACAACCTGATCACCCTCAAGGAGGGTGTCGGTACCGCCGCCAAGCTGTCCGACATCACCGACAAGAAGGGCCTGGAGTTCAAGGAGCTGGAGGCCGCCACGGTCCCGCGCGCCCTGAACGACGTGGACGCCGCCGTCATCAACGGCAACTACGCCCTCGAGGCCAACCTGTCGCCCGCCAAGGACGCCCTGATCCTCGAGAAGGCCGAGGGCAACCCGTACGCCAACTTCCTCGCGGTCAAGGAAGGCAAGCAGGGCGACCCGCGGATCCAGAAGCTCGCCAAGCTCCTGAACTCCGACGACGTCAAGAAGTTCATCGAGGAGAAGTACCAGGGCTCGGTCATCCCGGCCTTCGGCACCCCCGCCTCCTGAGCCGACCGGTCAGGCACATCGGCCCCGCACGCTCCTGTTGGCGCGCGGGGCCGAGCTCTGCCCGCTTCCGGGCAACCCGGCCCTGCACTTCCTCCGGTCCATGCTGCATGCTGTGGCCTACGACCCGCACAAACGGTCCCGCACCACGGTCTCAGGCATGGAGCTGCGCATGACTACCACCTTCCCGGACGTCACCATCAGCACGGACCGGCTGGTGCTGCGCCCGTTCGAGGAAGAGGACGTCACCGCACTCACCGAGATGATGAACGACGAGGGCGTCACCGCCTGGACCTCGGTACCGCACCCCTACACCCGGGCCGACGCCCGCGCCTGGGCCACGCGCGTCTCGCACGCCGAGCGCACCGAGGGCCGCGGCATCGTCTTCGCGGTCACCGAGTTCCTCACCCAGCGCCTCGTCGGCATCGTCCACCTCCAGAACACCAACTGGCGCACCCGCGCCACCGAGGTCGGCTACGTCACCGCTCCCTGGGCCCGCGGCGAGGGCTACGCCAGCGAGTCCGTGCTCGCCGTCAGCCGATGGCTCTTCCGCGACCAGGGCTTCGAACGCCTCGAACTGCGCACCGCCGCCGACAACACCGCCTCCCAGCAGGTGGCCCAGAAGATCGGCTGCATCAGCGAGGGGGTCCTGCGCAACGCCTGGATAGTGCGTACCCAGGCGGCCGACGGCAGCTGGACCGACACCCGCACCGACGTCATCGTCTGGAGCCTCCTGCCCGAGGACCTCGACGACGCGGACGGCTACGGCGACTACGACGGATACGACACCTACTCCGTCGACAGAGCCGACGCCGCCGACCGGGAACTGACCCGATGACCAGGTAGTCTCACCGTGCCCAGCCCCCCGCAGAAGACCGCCGAAGCTTCGCCCGCCCCCACACCAGGAGACTGACGACGATGGCCGACCGGGTCACGGTGATCGGCTGGGACGGCTCACCCCTGACCGCGGCCGCCCGGTCCGCGCTCTCCGCCGCAACCCTGGTGGCGGGCGCCGCCCACCACCTCGCGCTCCCCGAGGTCCCGCCCGCCGCCGAACGCATCCGCCTCGGCAGCCTCGGCCTCGCCGCCCGCCGCATCGCCGGCCACCGCGGCACCGCCGTCGTCTTCGCCGACGGAGACCCCGGCTTCTTCGGCGTCGTCCGCACCCTGCGCGCCCCGGAACACGGCCTGGAGGTCGAGGTCGTCCCCGCCGTCTCCTCCGTCGCCGCCGCCTTCGCCCGCGCCGGAATGCCCTGGGACGACGCCCAGGTCGTCGTCGCCCACCCCCGCACCCTGCGCCGCGCCGTCAACGTCATCCGCGCCCACGGCAAGGTCGCCGTCCTCACCTCGCCCGGCGCCGGACCCGCCGAACTCGCGCTGCTCCTCGAGGGAGTCCACCGCACGTTCGTCATCTGCGAGGAACTCGGCACCGACCGGGAACAGGTGAGCGTCCTCACCTCCGACAAGGCCGCCGACCACACCTGGCGCGACCCGAACGTCGTCATCGTCATCGGCGGGGGAGGCACCGGGCAGGCCCTGGCCGCCGAACCCGGCTGGCTGCTCGGCCAGAGCCCGGAGCGCTCCCGCCCCGGTGAGCGCGGCTGGGCCCGGCCCCGGCCGGACACCGGGGAAGGGGAGTCCGCGCAGCTGCGGGCCGCACAGCTCGCCCGGCTCGGCCCCCGCACCGGCGACCTCGTCTGGGACATCGGAACGGGCTCCGGCGCACTCGCCGTGGACGCCGCCGCACTCGGCGCCGCCGTCATCGCCGTCGACGCCGACCCGCAGGCCGTCGCACGCACAACTGCCGCGGCCCGCAACCGAGGAGTACAGCTCCAGGCCGTCGCCGGGCGCGCCCCCCACGTCCTGGAGAACCTGCCCGAACCCGACGTCGTACGGGTCGGCGGCGGGGGAGCCGCGGTCGTCGCGGCCGTCGCCGACCGCCGCCCCGAACGGATCGTCAGCCACGCCTCCACGCGCGACGAGGCGGAGGCCATCGGCCGCGTCCTCACCGAACACGGGTACGCCGTCGAGTGCGCGCTGCTCCAGTCCGTGGGCCTGGACACCCGCACGTGGACCGAACAGGAGCGCTCCGTCGTCTTCCTGCTGGCGGCCGAACGCCCCGTGACCCGCTGACGACAGGGCCGGGGTAGGCTGGCCGATCGTCGTACTGCCCTGGACGATTCGGGCATCACGGCACCGGACGACGCGCGACGTGGCGCAGTCCACAGTGGACCGTGGCGGTTATGGCCGCCACGGTGGCGAACGGGCGCGACAATGCTTAGTGGTTGTCGCGCAGGCGCGCGTGAGGCAAGGGCGCCGCACGGCAGCACCGCACGGCAACACCGCACGGCGGGCTCTTGGGCGACCGGGCGATCGAACAGGCAACACCGATGGGCGAGGGGTACGCATGACTGACACCGGCCAGGTCCCGGGCGAGGGTCACCCGGACAACGCGGGCATGGTGGATCAGCAGGGCATCCCCGCTCCGGTCCAGCTCCCGCCGCCCCTTCCCCCCGGCTACGCCTTCCAGGACCTCGTGGACGACCCGGCCGAGCCGGAGGACGAGGAACTGCTGCTGATGCCGAGCGGCCAGGGCGCGTGGAGCGACCCCCAGGTCGTCCCGCAGGCCCCCGCCTTCCCCGTCGAGCCCCCGCCGGCCGAGCTCGGGCACGCCGAGTCACTCGGCTACGGGGACGCGCCGTACGGGACCCAGCCGTCGTACCCGGAAGCCCCGGCCTACCACGAGCCCGCCGCCTACCCCGAGTTCCCGTCCTACGGCGCCGGCGCCCACGAGACGGGCGGCCGCGACTCCGGCGCGCTCGACCTCGGCGGACTCGTCGCCCCGGCCGCCGCCCCGGCCCAGGCCGCCGCTCCGGTCCGCCGTCCGCTGCACATGGGCCCGCCCGTGCCCGAGGCCACCGGCGGGGTCGTACGGTCCCTCGCCGACCGGGGTCCGGCCGCTGCGCCGGCTCCGGCGCGCCGGCCGGGACCGCCGGCCACGGGTCCGGAGTACCTGGACGTCCCGGCGGCTCCCGCGCCGCAGCCGGGCGAGATCCCGCTGCAGGCCGGCGCCCCCTGGGACCCGGAGCCGGCCCCCGCACCGGTGGCCGTCGAGGCCCCCGTGGCGGTCGAAGACCCCGCCGCCCCCGAGCCCGAAGCCCTGCCGGAGCCCCAGACCCAGGCCCCGGCCCAGCCCGAGCCGGTCGCCGTACCCGAGCCGGTCGCCGTACCGCAGCCGGAGCCGGTCGTGGCGGCCGTCCCGGAGCCGCAGCCGGAGCCCGTCCCCGCGCCCGAACACGAGCCCGTACCGGCCCCCGTGGCGGTCGAGGCCGTCGCGCCGCAGCCGCAGTCGGCGCCGCGGCCCGAGCCGCTGCCCGAGCCGGAGTCCGTCCCGGCGCCCGCCCCCGCGGACACGGCGGTCCAGGCGCCGGAGCACCCCGAGCCGGTGGCCGAGCCCGTGCCCGTGGAGGCCGCCCGGCCCGAGCCGGCCGCCGCCGAGCCCGTCACCCCGGTGGCGCCCGCCCCCGTCCCCGTACCGGCCCAGCCCGAGGCGCCGGCCGCGGAGCCCCAGCCGGCCATGGCCGAGGCCGCACCGGCCGAGCCCGTCGCCGAGGCCCCGGCCGCTCCGGCGGAGCCCGTTCCGGCGGAGGCCGCCCCGGCGGAGCCCGTGCCGGTGGCCGCCGCGGCCGAAGGTGCAACCGGGGCAGAGGCCGAAGCCGAGATCCCGGTCGAGGCGCAGACCGTTCCCGCCGAACCCTCCGCGGGCGACCCGGCTCCCGCCTACGACGACGCCGAGCGCGAGGCCGTGCTGCGCGTCATGCGCGAGCGCCGCGACATCCGCAAGGGCTTCCGCACCGACCCCATCCCGCACGAGGTGCTGCTCCGCGTCCTGGAGGCCGCCCACACGGCGCCCAGCGTCGGCCACTCCCAGCCCTGGGACTTCGTCGTCATCCGCTCCGCCGAGACCCGTCGGACGATGCACGAGCTCGCCCAGCGCCAGCGCGAGGCCTACGCGAACTCCCTGCCCAAGGCCCGGGCGAAGCAGTTCAAGGAACTCAAGATCGAGGCCATCCTCGACACCCCGGTGAACATCGTCGTCACCGCCGACCCCACCCGCGGCGGCCGCCACACCCTCGGCCGGCACACCCAGCCGCAGATGGCCCCGTACTCCTCGGCCCTCGCCGTCGAGAACCTCTGGCTCGCCGCGCGCGCCGAGGGCCTGGGCGTCGGCTGGGTCAGCTTCTTCGACGAGCGCGAGATGGTCCGCGCGCTCGGCCTGCCGGAGCACCTGGAGGTCGTCGCGTACCTGTGCGTCGGCTACGTGGACGAGTTCCCCGAGGAGCCCGAGCTCGCACAGGCCGGCTGGTCCCAGCGCCGGCCGCTGTCCTGGGTCGTGCACGAGGAGACGTACGGGCGCCGCGCCCTGCCCGGCGAGGAGCCGCACGACCTGCTCTCCGAGACCGTCGCCGGCATCCGCCCGCTCGACGCGAAGGCGCTCGGCGAGGCCTGGGAGCGGCAGAAGCGCATGACCAAGCCCGCCGGGGCCCTGGGCATGCTCGAAATCATCTCGGCCCAGCTCAGCGGCCTCTCCCGGGTCTGCCCGCCGCCGATCCCCGAGCCCGCCGCCGTCGCGATCTTCGCCGGTGACCACGGTGTGCACGCCCAGGGGGTCACCCCGTGGCCGCAGGAGGTCACCACCCAGATGGTGGCCAACTTCCTGGGCGGCGGGGCGGTGTGCAACGCCTTCGCCAACCAGGTCGGCGCCGAGGTCTGCGTGATCGACGTGGGCGTCGCCGGCGACCTGCCGGCCACCCCCGGGCTGCTCCCGCGCAAGGTCCGCCCGGGCACGGCCGACCTCTCCACCGGCCCGGCGATGACCCGGGAGGAAGCCGTCGCCGCCATCGAGGTCGGCATCGAGACCGCCCGCGACCTGGTCGCCGCGGGCAACAAGGCCCTGCTCACCGGCGAGATGGGCATCGCGAACACCACCGTCTCGGCCGCGCTGATCTCGGTCTTCACCGGGGTCGACCCGGCCGAGGTGACCGGCCGCGGCACCGGCATCAACGACGAGACCCACGCCCGCAAGGTCGACGTCGTACGCCGCGCCCTGGAACTCCACCAGCCGGACCCGGCGGACCCGATCGGCGTCCTGGCGGCCATCGGCGGCCTGGAGCACGCGGCGATCGTCGGCCTCCTGCTCGGCGGAGCCTCCCTGCGTACGCCGGTCATCCTGGACGGCGTGAGCGCGGGCGCGGCCGCCCTGGTGGCCCGGGCCATCGCCCCCGAGGCGCTGTCGGCCTGCATCGCGGGCCACCGCAGCGCGGAGCCGGGCCACGTGGCGGCCCTCAACAAGCTCGGCCTGCGCCCGTTGGTCGACCTGGACCTCCGCCTCGGCGAGGGCACGGGCGCGCTGCTGGCCCTCCCGCTGGTGCAGAGCGCGGCCCGCGCGATGCACGAGGTCGCCACGTTCGACTCCGCGGGCGTCACGGAAAAGTAGCCCCTGCGGGCCGCTCTCCCGGGGCTCCGCCCCGAACCGCGCCGCACACGCCGGCGAGCCGGACAGCGGGCCGGATCGCCCGGAAGGCAGTGCCGCCCCCCCGCCGGCGTGGCCATGCCGCCTTCGGCGACGGGCTGGGTCCACTTGTACCAGTCGGTGTTGGTGTTCTGGTCCTCGATCTGGGTAGCGGAGCTC
>NZ_JBEZLA010000060.1:0-47265 GCF_040651925.1 Streptomyces sp. NPDC048349
GGCCCGACCCGGAAGGACAGTGGGACTGGCGGGAAACCCCCAAACCCTCCCTGATCAGGCCCCAGGGGCGCAGGCCCCCCGAAGCCCCCGCCCAGTGAGACGGCCCACCCCCGAGCCCCCCAACCGGGTGACCCCTCCCCGGCCCGCCGTCCCCATTGGGGGATTTGTCATACCGCGCATGGCAGCATCGGGCGCCTCGGAGGTGATCCCATTGTCCCCACGGCTGCTTCGTGCCGTCTGCATCGCCGCGGTGCTCGTCACCACCGGCCCACTCCCCGTAGCCGACGCCGAGCCCGGTCCACCCGCGGCGCCCGGCCCGCCCAGCACGTCGCGCACGACCGGCACAACCAGCACGTCGAGCACAACCGGCACAACCACCACAACCGGCACGTCGAGCACAACCACCACAACCACCACAACCCAAACACCCCCCGCATCCGGCCAGTCCGTCGGGGTGCTGCTCACCCGGCTGCAAGCGCTGTACCAGAAGGCCGAAGAGGCCACCGAAGCCTTCAACGCCACCGAAGTCGCCCTCAAGACCCACCAGGACGAAGAGCGGCGGCTCACCGCCGAGCTCGGCAGGGCCCGTACCGCCCTGAGCACCGAGAAGGCGCTCCTCGGGCGGTTGGCCCGCGAGCAGTACCAGGGCGCCCGCGGCATCTCCCCGTACGCCCGCATGCTGCTCGCCGGCAACCCCCAGGCCGCCCTCGACCAGCGCCGCCTCGCCGCCCGCGAGGGCGCCCGGCAGGCCGCCGTACTCCACCGGCTCACCCGAGGCGAGCGGGAGGCCGGCGCCCTCGCCACCCGGGCCCGCCGGGCCCTGGACTCCCAGCAGACCCTGGCCGCGCGCCAGAAGCAGCAGAAGGCCGAGGTCGCGACGCAACTCAAGGAGGTCGAGCGCCTGCTCGCCGCCCTGACCCCCGAGCAGCTCGCGCAGCTCGACGCGCGCGAGGCCGCGAACACCGCCGGCGCGCAGCGCGAGCTGGTGGACTCCGGCCGGCTCCCCGCCCGCACCGGTACGCCCACGGCCGCCGGCGGGGCGGCCCTCAGGTACGCGGCGGCCCAGATCGGCAAGCCGTACGTGTGGGGCGCCGAGGGGCCGGGATCCTTCGACTGCTCGGGACTGACCTCGCAGGCCTGGGCGCACGCGGGCCGCGCCATCCCGCGGACCAGCCAGGAGCAGTGGGCGACGCTCCCGAAGGTGCCGTTGGACCAGCTGCGGCCCGGGGACCTGGTGGTCTACTTCCCGAAGGCCACCCACGTGGGCCTGTACGTGGGCGGGGGCAAGGTGATCCAAGCACCCCGCCCCGGCACGAAGATCAAGGTCTCGCCGATCGCCGCGAACCCGCTCCTCGGCGCCGTGCGCCCGGACCCCGACGGCTCCCCACTCGCGGAGTTCACCCCTCCACCACTGCCCGCAACAGCGGCGGAAGAGGACGCCACGGACGACACAGACGCCACAGACGCCACAGACGCCACAGACGCCACAGACGACACGGCCTACTCCTCCGAAGAACCCCCGGAGCCCTCTCCCGCACCCGCCACCGACGCCAAGTAATCCGCCGCGTCCTCCGGGTCGTAGAAGTACGCGTCGAAGTCGGCCGGGTGGTCGAAGCCGTTGGCGAATCGATCCGCCACCGGCTGGAGCTGCCCGGCGGCCCCGATCAGGTTCAGTACGTGCTCCGGCGGGACGCCCAGCATCGCGTTCGTCCACTGGGTCACCGGCTTGCCCGTGGTGAACCAGAACTTGTCGAAGGTGGCCTTCATCCACGCCTCGTCGAACGCCTTGTCCCCGTGCATCAGGATCGACGACAGGTACGAGGCCGCGCACTTGGCGGCCGAGTTCGAGCCCTGCCCGGTGATCGGGTCGTTGGCGACGACCACGTCCGCGACGCCCAGCACGAGCCCGCCGCCCGGCAGCCGCCCGATCGGATTGCGGACCACCGGCGCGTACCGGCCCGCCAGGGTCGCGCCGGCGTCCGTGAGCTCCACCTTCGTGGCACGCGCGTACTCCCACGGCGTGAACTTCTCCATCAGCTCCAGCGTGAGCGCCAGGTGCTCCCCCGGCTCCTTCACGCCCTGGAACACGTCCAGCGGCCCGCCCGGAACGCCCTCCCAGAACAGGATGTCCGCGCGGCCGGACGTCGTCAGGGTCGGCATCACGAACAGCTCGCCGACACCCGGCACCAGGTTGCAGCGGACCGCTTCCGTCTCCGGGTGCTCGGGGCGCGGGCCCAACCCGTGCACGTACGAGACGGCCAGAGCGCGCTGCGGGACGTCGTACGGGGAGCGTGCCGCGTCCCGCTCGAACATGGACACCAGCTCGCCCTTGCCGGCGGCCACCAGCACCAGGTCGTACGTCCGGGAGAAGAAGTCGAGGTCCGCGACCGACGCCCCGTGGATGACCAGCTGCCCGCCGCGCTGCGCGAAGGTGTCGAGCCAGCCGGCCATCTTCACGCGCTGGTCAACGGACTGTGCGTACCCCTTGAGCCGGCCGAGCCAGTCGATGGGGCGGCTGCCGTCGGGAGCCGCCACCGAGACCCCGAGACCCTCGATCTTCGGGGCCTGCTGCTCCCAGAAGTTGATCTGGAGATCACGTTCGTGCTGGAGCGCGGTGCCGAACATGCACTGCGTCGACATCACCCGGCCGGTGCGGATCTCGTCCGCGGTCCGGTTGGACATGAGGGTGACCTCGTACCCCTTCGACTGGAGTCCGAGGGCGAGCTGGAGACCGGACTGGCCGGCCCCTACGACAAGTATCTTGCGCATCTGTCACGTTCTCTATTCGGGAGTGGTGTCCAGGGCGTGTCCGACCAGGGCCAGCAGGGACTCGACGACCGTCACGCGGCTGCGGGCGTCCATGATCACGACGGGGACGTCCGGCGGGATGGTCAGCGCTTCCCGCACGTCCTCCGGCTCATAGGACTCCGAGCCCTCGAAGTGGTTGACGGCGACGGCGTACGGCAGCCCGCAGCTCTCGAAGTAGTCGAGGGCCGGGAAGCAGTCGCGCAGCCGCCGCGTGTCGGCCAGGACGATGCCGCCGACGGCGCCGCGCACCAGGTCGTCCCACATGAACCAGAACCGCTCCTGGCCCGGGGTCCCGTACACGTACAGCACCAGGTCGTCGTCGAGGGTGACGCGGCCGAAGTCCATCGCGACGGTGGTGGTGCTCTTGTCCGGGGTGCCGGTCAGGTCGTCGGTCGGGACGCTGGCCTGGGTCATGACCGCTTCGGTGCGCAGCGGCGTGATCTCGGAGACGGACGAGACGAAGGTGGTCTTGCCGACGCCGAAGCCGCCCGCGACCAGCACCTTGACGGCGACGGGAGCGCGCGAGCGGTCGTACTGCCAGGGCTGGACGGGCTCGTCGTCCGCGGCCGGCACCACCGGCTGGTCAGAGACGGCGAAGACCACTGAGCACCCTTTCGAGCAGTGCGCGTTCGGGGCGGCCGGTGCCGTGGCCCGTGCCGTAGACGCGGATCCTTCCCTGGTCGGCGAGGTCGCTGACGAGGACGCGGACCACACCGAGCGGCAGCTTCAGCAGCGCGGCGATCTCGGCGATCGTGCGCATGCGGCGGCAGACCTCGACGATGGCGGGCATCTCGGGCATGCGGTCGGGCGCCTTGACGGGACCGGCGTCCAGGGCGGCGACGAAGGTCTCCACCAGCAGGACCTGCGTGAAGCGGGTCCTGCCGCCCGTCAGCGAGTACGGGCGGACGCGGGCGGGACGGCGGTCGGCGCCGCGTATCGGCAGCCGGTCGGAGGCCGGACTCCTCACGGGGTTTTCTCCATCGACTGGCGCAGCTCACTGCGGACTTCGGGGGTCAGGACGTGGCCGGCGCGGCCGACGAACAGGGCCATGTGGTAGGCGACGACGCCCATGTCGCAGTCGGGCGCGGCGTGCACGCCCAGCAGGGAGCCGTCGCTGATGGCCATGACGAAGACGGAGCCGTGCTCCATCGCCACCATGGTCTGCTTGACCGTGCCGCCGTCCATGAGGGCGGCCGCACCGGTGGTGAGGCTGCCGAGGCCGGAGACGATGGTGGCCAGGTCGGCGGAGGCGCCCCGCGGGCCCTTGGTGCGGGGTCCCCCGGAGGATTCCGCACCCGGGTCGGAGGACAGGAGCAGCAGCCCGTCCGAGGAGACCACGGCGACGGAGTTGACGCCGGGTACCTCCTCGACCAGGTCGGTCAGCAGCCACTGCAGGTTGCGGGCCTGGGTGCTCAGTCCGTACGTACTGGGCGCGGTCATGTGCGTGCCTCCTGTGCGGTGTCCCCCCGGTCGGTCTGCCCGTGATGCTGGTCCTGCTGGAGCTCGGCGGCGGCCACGCGCCGCCCGTCCTGTGCGCCCTGGTAGAACCCGCCGAGCCGGCGCCGCAGTTCGTCGGCGTCGACCTTGCGCGGCGGTTGGGGCGGTGCGCCCTCCGTGCGGCCGGCGGCCACGGACCGCGGCGTCCGCTTCGGCAGGCCCTTGTCGGTGACGGCCTCGGCCTCGGCGCCGACCCCGCCGACCCCGGCGTCGGCCGGGTCGGCGGGGTGGCTGCCCTGGCGCGGCAGCCAGTTGTCCTCGGGGGTGGCATGCCGGTGCGGATCCGGCTCGTGCCCGGTTTCCCGTACGTCGGCACCGGGCGCGGCAGCGGTCGCGCCGGTCGGGACCTCCGACCCGGGGTCCGCCACCGCGAAGCCCGCCCCTTCCGCGTCGGGGACGACCCGCGCGAGCAACTGCTCCTCGGGACCGGCCCCACCCGGAACCTCCGCCGCCGGAGCCTCCGCGGGACCGGTCGCCGGGGCCGTCTGCGCAGGAACCTCGGCCCACGCCGGCGCCTCGGCCGATGCCGGAACCTCGGCCGATGCCGGCGCCTCGGACCCCGCCGGGTCCGGGTCCGGTTCCCGGCCCGTCTCCATCCCGGTCTCCGACGGAGCGTCGGCCGCCAAGGCCACCGACCCGACCTCCGACCCGACCTCCGGCCCGACCTCCGACCGGATCTCCGGCCCGACCTCCGACCGGATCTCCGGCCCAGTCTCCAGTCCGGTCTCCGACCCGACCTCCGGCCCGACCTCCGGCCCGTTCTGCGCGGCCCCGCGCACACGGCTCGGCAGGGTGTTCTCGTTGGCCTCCGCGATCACGCCCGGCAGGTGCAGCGCGGGTGCTCCCGGCGCGGCCAGGGTGTGCACCGGCGAGGCCGGCGGGGTGGCGGGCAGCAGCGCGGCCGGGACGACCACGAGCGCCTCGGTGCCGCCGTGCCGCGGGGTGCGCAGCTCGGCGGTGACCCCGTGCCGCGCGGCGAGGCGCCCGGCCACGTACAGGCCGAGGCCCAGGCCGTGTTCGGCCTCGGGCTCCTCGTCGTAGGCCTCGGGCGTGGACAGCCGGGCGTTAAGGGCTTCGAGGCGGTCCTCGGTGACCCCGATGCCCTCGTCGACGACGGACAGCACCACGTCGCCGGAGTCCAGCAGCCACCCGGACACCTTGACCTTGGCGTCCGGCGGGGAGAACGTCGTCGCGTTCTCCAGCAGCTCGGCGAGCACGTGCGAGATGTCGTCGGCCGCGTGTCCGGCGACCTGGGTGTACGAGGGCAGCGCGGCCAGCTCGACGCGCTCGTAGCGCTCGATCTCGCTCACCGCGGCCCGCATGACGTCGACCAGCGGCACCGGCAGCCCCTGGCCGTGGCCGTGCTCCTGACCGGCCAGGACCAGCAGGTTCTCGTTGTGGCGGCGCATCACGGTCGCCAGGTGGTCGAGCTTGAACAGGGTCGCGAGCCGGTCCGGGTCCTGTTCCTTGGACTCGAGCTCCTCGATGACGGCGAGCTGGCGCTCCACCAGGCCGAGGGTCCGCAGCGACAGCGAGACGGAGGTCGTCGACATGATGCGGCGGTGCTCCTCCAGCCCGGCGCGCAGCGTCGACAGTTCCTCTTCCAGCGCCTCGCGGCCGGAGGCCAGTGCCTCGTTGCGGCCGATGATCCGGCGCCGGTCGGCGTCGAGCCCGGCGATCCGGGTGTGCAGGGAGACGGTCTGGTCGCGGACCGCGTTCAGGTGGCGCACCACTTCGGCGAACTCGTCGTTGCGGCCGGTGAAGCGGACCGGCTCCACCGAGCCCTCCGGCGTGGCCAGCCGCTCGGCGCCGCGGCGCAGCACGGACAGCGGCCGGGTCAGCGAGCGGGCCACGGCGGTGGAAACGCCCACGGTGACCAGGAACAGCACGCCCAGCAGGGCGATCACGGTCTCCAGTCGGGTCACGTCGTCGTCGCGCAGGGTGGCGAGCGCGGAGGCGCGCTGGCCGGCGAGGGTGGATTCGACGGACCGCATGCGGTCGATGCGGGCGGTGAGCGCGGAGCCCACGGCGGCGGCGTCGGTCTTGCGGTCGGCGGCGGTGAGCGTGGGCCGGTCGGTGAGCCGCTTGAGGTAGTCGTCGGCCGCCTTGACCTCCGGTCCGGTGACGGTGGCGGCGAGGGTCTGGCGTACGTCGGGCCGTGCGGCCCGCGCGAAGTCGTCCAGGGCGGCCTGTTCCCGGACCCGCGAGCGCTGGGCGGCGGTGGTGAGTTCGTCGACCACGGCCGCGCCCGGGAGCTGCTCGCCGCGGGGGACGGCCAGCGCGGCGAGCAGCAGCCCGCGGGTGGCCGAGGCCTGTTCCACGGCCTGGCCCAGCGGGGCCATCGGGCGGGTGGTGGCGAGGGCGGCCGTGGCGCGCGGCGGGGTCAGTTCGGCGAGCCGGTCGCCGGGGGCGAGCAGTTCCGCGAGGACCCCGGCGTAGGCCTGGTGGGCGGCGAGGGCGCTGCCCTTGCCGTCGACGGCTTCGGTGCGGACGGCCTGGACGCGGGCGAGGGTGCGGGCGGTCGCCTCGTCGGCTTCGGCCTGGACCTCGGCGAGCTGCCGGTCGGTGCGGGCGGCGCGTTCCTGGACGGGCCCCTTGGCCGTGCCGGGGCGGCCCTTGGCGGCGTACTCCACCACGGCGTCGCGTTCGTCACCCAGGAGGTGGGCGAGGGTGAGGGTCTGCCGGGTCTGCTCCGCGAGGGTGACCAGGCGCTGGGAGTCGTTCAGTTCCCTCGTGGCGGAGACGACCGCGGGGGCGCCGGCCGCGAGGACGGTGAGGCCGGCGACGGCCACGCCTACGACCAGCCTGCGGCGCACGCGGACGCGGCGTCCTGCGGGGGCCGGGCCGTCGGTGGCGGTGCCGTTCTTCCGAGACCGCTTCTTCTGCACCGGTGCTCGCAATCCTGTACGTGTGCTCTTGCTCGTCTACTCGTGTGGCCGAGGTAACGGCCGGTCAACAAGTAAACGCCTCCGCCCCCCTCGTACCGCCTCAGACCTTTGCAGTGTGATGGGGAGAGAGCCGCACATCGCCCACCCGGCCACTCGAACGAGTGAACATCACGGATGAGTTGGCGACCAACTCGGACATCCGGCGCCAGAGCGCGTCCGTGGACAGGCGGTTGAAAGATCGATGCGGGCTTTGGCAGTATGCCCGCCCACATTCCGGGGTGCCCCGCCGCCGGGGCCGCGGCGCGCTGCGCGGGGGCCCGCTCCGGCCCCTCCCCCCCTTCTGGTACGGACCTGCCCGCGCTCCGCACCCCGTGCCCGGCACAATGCCCGCATGCGCATCGACCTCGCCTCCGCCCCCGGCAGCCCGGAACGCCCCAATGAGGACTGGGTGTCGGCCGCGATCCCCGCTTCGGGCGGCGGCGTACTGGTCGCTCTGGACGGGGTCACCCCGCCGCGCGGCGAGGACGGCTGCGTGCACGGCGTGCCGTGGTTCGCGGCCCGGCTCGGCGGCCGATTGACCGAACTGTCCGGATCGCGGCGGGACATGCCGCTGGACCGGATCCTGGCGGAGGCCGTGCGCGCCACGGCCGACGCGCACCGGGACACCTGTGACCTTTCTCACGTCCGCACTCCGCAGGCGACGGTGGTCGTCGTGCGCTGGGACGAGGCGTCCGTGGAGCACCTGGTGCTCTCGGACTCGGTCCTGCTCCTCCAGGAGCCCGGCGGCGGGGTGACGGCGGTGCTCGACGACCGGCTGGACCGGGTCCCCCGGGAGGTGCTGCGCTCGGTGGGGGCGACGGACCGCCTGCGCAACGCGGAGGGCGGCTTCTTCACGGCGGCCGCGGATCCCGCGGTGGCGGTCCGGGCGGTGACGGGGCGCACCCCGCGCGACCGGGTCCGGGCGGTGGCCGCGCTCACGGACGGGGCGAGCCGGTGGACGGACACGTTCGGGGAGGGCGACTGGTCCGAGTGCCTGGCGGTCCTGCGGAAGGAGGGCGCGGAGGGGCTGATCGGCCGGGTCCGCGCGCTCGAGTCCGACCCGGCGCGCCCGCCGGCCCGGTACAAGCGGCACGACGACGCCTCGGCGGTCTACGCGGAGCTGTAGGACACGGCGCCCCCCGCCTAGGGGGCGTCCTCGCCCGCGTTCAGCTGGTTGAGCAGCCTGGCCAGTTCCGCCACCTCGCCGCGGTCCCAGTCGGCGAGTTTGCGCATGTACTGCTCGCGCCGGGCGTCGCGCACGCGCAGGAACCGCTCGCGGCCCTCCTCGGTGAGGCCGACCAGGAAGGCCCGGCCGTCGGCGGGGTCCGGCTCCCGGGCGATCAGGCCGAGCACCTCCAGGGCCCGCAGCTGGCGGCTCATGGTGGCCTTGCCGACGCCGAAGTACGCGGCGAGCTCGGTGGCCCGCTGCCGGCCGGCCGCCTCCAGGCGGACGAGGAGCCCGTAGGCGGCGGGTTCCAGTTCGGGGTGGAGGGCGCGCGCCATCTCGCCGGAGGAGGCGCGGGCACGCCGGAGGAAGACGGACAGCTCCCGCTCCAGGGCAAGGAACTCCTGGTCTTCGCTCCCGTACACGCCGGCTCCTTCGGTGGTGGATGAGCCGCCAGTATTTCGCAGCGGGCGCGGCCGCGGCCCGGGGCCCCGCCGCTGCGGGGTCCCGGGCCGTCGCAGGTCCGCCCGTCAGGCGGCGGCGGTGACCGCCAGCTCCTCCGGGGCCTGCGCCCGCGACAGGGCCAGGTCCAGCACCTGGCGCACGTCCGTCACCGGGTGCACCTCCAGCCCCTCGAGCACCTCCGCCGGGACGTCGTCCAGGTCGGCCTCGTTGCGCTTGGGGATGATGACGGTGGTCAGGCCCGCCCGGTGCGCGGCGAGCAGCTTCTGCTTGACCCCGCCGATCGGCAGGACGCGCCCGGTCAAGGAGACCTCGCCGGTCATGGCCACGTCGGTGCGCACCTGTCGCCCGGAGAGCAGCGAGGCGAGGGCCGTCGTCATGGTGATGCCCGCGCTGGGGCCGTCCTTGGGCACCGCACCGGCCGGGAAGTGGATGTGCACGCCCCGGTCCTTCAGGTCGGCGACGGGGAGCTCCAGTTCGGCGCCGTGCGAGCGCAGGAAGCTGAGGGCGATCTGCGCCGACTCCTTCATGACGTCGCCGAGCTGGCCGGTGAGGGTCAGGCCGGCCGCGCCCGTCTCCGGATCGGCCAGCGAGGCCTCCACGAAGAGGACGTCGCCGCCCGCGCCGGTCACCGCCAGGCCGGTGGCCACACCGGGGACGGCGGTGCGCCGCTCCGCCGGGTCCTGGGCGGACTCCGGGACGTGGTGGGGCCGGCCGATCAGCGCGCGCAGGTCGCCGGCGCCGATGGTGAAGGGCAGTTCCCGCTCGCCCAGCTCGTGCTGCGAGGCCACCTTGCGCAGCAGCCGCGCGAGGGACCGCTCCAGGGTGCGCACGCCCGCCTCGCGGGTGTACTCGCCGGCGAGCTTGCGCAGCGCCTCCTCCTGCAGGACCACCTCGTCGGCGCCCAGGCCGGCCCGCTCCAGCTGACGCGGCAGCAGGTGGTCGCGGGCGATGACGACCTTCTCGTCCTCGGTGTACCCGTCGAGCCGGACGAGCTCCATGCGGTCGGCGAGCGCCTCCGGGATGGCTTCCAGGACGTTGGCCGTCGCCAGGAACACCACGTCGCTGAGATCGAGCTCCACCTCGAGGTAGTGGTCCCGGAAGGTGTGGTTCTGCGCCGGGTCCAGGACCTCCAGCAGCGCGGCCGCCGGGTCGCCGCGGAAGTCGGAGCCCACCTTGTCGATCTCGTCGAGGAGCACGACCGGGTTCATGGACCCGGCCTCCTTGATGGCCCGTACGATCCGGCCCGGCAGGGCGCCGACGTAGGTCCGGCGGTGCCCTCGTACCTCGGCCTCGTCGCGCACGCCGCCGAGCGCGACCCGGACGAACTTGCGGCCCATGGCGTGGGCCACGGACTCGCCGAGCGAGGTCTTGCCGACGCCGGGCGGTCCGACGAGCGCCAGCACGGCCCCGCCCCGGCGGCCGCCGATGACGCCCAGGCCGCGCTCGGTGCGGCGCTTCCTGACGGCGAGGTACTCGGTGATGCGGTCCTTGACGTCGCCGAGCCCGGCGTGCTCGGCGTCGAGGACGGCCCGGGCGCCCCGGATGTCGTAACGGTCCTCGGTCCGCTCGTTCCAGGGCAGTTCGAGGACGGTGTCCAGCCAGGTGCGGATCCAGGAGCCCTCGGGGCTCTGGTCGCTGGCCCGCTCCAGCTTGTCGACCTCCTTGAGGGCGGCCTCGCGGACCTTCTCGGGGAGGTCGGCGGCCTCGACGCGGCTGCGGTAGTCGTCGGACTCTTCGCCGTCCTTCTCCCCGCCCAGCTCGCGCAGTTCCTTGCGGACGGCCTCGAGCTGGCGGCGCAGCAGGAACTCGCGCTGCTGCTTCTCGACGCCGTCCTGCACGTCCTTGGCGATGGACTCGGCGACGTCCTGTTCGGCGAGGTGGTCGCTGAGCGCCTTGACGGCCAGCCTGAGGCGGGCGACCGGGTCGGCGGTCTCGAGCAGTTCGACCTTCTGTCCGACCGTCAGGAACGGCGAATATCCGGAGTTGTCGGCGAGGGCCGAGACCCCTTCGATCTGCTGGACCCGGTCGACGACCTGCCAGGCCCCGCGCTTCTTGAGCCAGCTGGTGGCCAGCGCCTTGTACTCCTTGACGAGCTCGGTGACCGCACCCGGCAGCGGGTCGGGCACGTGCTCGTCCACGGTCTCGCCCTCGACCCAGAGCGCGGCGCCGGGGCCGGTGGTCCCGGCGCCGATGCGGATGCGCCCGCGGCCGCGGATGAGCGCGCCGGGGTCGCCGTCGGAGAGCCGGCCCACCTGCTCGACCGTCCCGAGCACCCCGGTCCCGGCGTACTTCCCGTCGACCCGCGGCACGAGCAGCACCCGGGGCTTCCCGCTGCCCGCCGCCGCCTGGGCCGCCTCGACGGCCCCGCGCACCTCGGCGTCGGACAGGTCCAGCGGAACGACCATGCCGGGCAGCACGACCTCGTCGTCGAGCGGCAGCACGGGCAGAGTGAGCGTTACGGACGTCGAAGCCATGATCAACCCTCCGGCAGTGAAGTTGAGCTATGCCGACTCAATGCATCTGCGCCGCCCAATGTTCCCCAACCTCCGTTCGCCTGGGGCGAACGGAGGAAAGCGCGGTCGGTCCCCCAGCACGGATGGACGCCCTGGAGTGCACGGGGCAGGACCGCCGCTTAGCGTCGCTGCGAGGCCGCGCGCCACCCGCCCGCGGCGCGTCCCCGCGGTCGAGAGGAAGCCCCATGGCTGTCGTGATGACCTTTTCCTGGCCCGAGATCACGCCCGACCTCTACGACACGGTGCGCGAGAGGGTGCGCTGGGAGGAGGACGCGCCGGACGGGTGCCTGCTGCACGCCGCGTGGTTCGTCTCGGGCGGTCTCAACGTGCTCGACGTCTGGGAGTCCGAGGACCACTTCAACCGGTTCATCGCCGCCCGGATCGCCCCCGTGGTCAAGGGCGAACTGGGCGTGGAGAGCGACCCCGAGCCGCAGTTCTTCCCTCTGCACCGGCGCTTCGTCGCCCCGGGCATCAGCGGCGGCGGCGCCTGACGCATGCCGTCGACCGGCCGGGTCCGCAACTCCGCAGTTCTGCGCAGAGATGCTCAGTTGCGGACGTCACCCCTTGCCCGTGGCCGGGCCCGTGGCCACCGGACGCTCGGCGGACGGCAGGCCCCACTCGCTCCAGGAGCCGTCGTACACGGCCAGCCGCCGGTAGCCGGCGAGGTCGGCGCCCAGGGCGAGGACGCATGCGGTGACGCCCGAGCCGCAGCTGAAGTAGAGCCGCTCCCGCTCGCCCGCCAGCGCCGCGAAGGCCTCCCGGAGTTCCCCGGCGGGGCGCATCAGGCCGCCGTCGCGCTGCAGGTCCCCGAAGGGCAGGTTGAGCGCGCCCGGCATGTGGCCGCCGCGCAGGCCCGCGCGGGGTTCCGGAGCGGTGCCGGCGAAGCGCTCGCGGGTGCGGGCGTCGAGGACGGCGGCGGCGGGGTCGGCCAGGGCCCCGGTGACGGCCGCGGCGTCGACCAGCAGGCCCGGGCGCGGGCGGGGGGTGAAGGAGCCGCGCGGGCCGTCGTAGGCGGGGCGGGCGTTCTCCACGGGCAGGCCGGCGGCGGTCCAGGCGGGCAGTCCCCCGTCGAGGACGGCGACCCGGTCGAAGCCCATGGCCCGCAGCATCCACCAGGCGCGGGCGCTGGAGTAGATGCCGGCGCCGTCGTACACGACCACGGTGTCGGTGTCGTGGAGGCCGAGGTCCCGCAGCGCCTCGGCGAACCGTGCGGGCGCCGGCATGGTGTGCGGGGCCGGGGCCTCGTGGTCGGACAGGTGCCCGTCGAGGTCGAAGGGGCGGGCGCCGGGGATCCGCCGGCCGGCCCCGCGGTGGGCGCCGACGGAGGCGTCGAAGACGACCAGTCCGGGCGCGGCGAGCCGGTCGGCCAGCCAGTCTGCTCCGACCAGCGGCCCCGACGGCTCAAGGGAGTTGGGGGTCATACGGCTGCTCCTCGAGGGGTGGGGCAACATCCTGCCGCACGCCTCAGGCCGGGCAGCCGCCCGGGCGTGCGTAGAGCGCGACGCGGGCGCCCCGCACCCCGGTGACCGAGCAGAGGTCGAACCAGGCCGCCAGCGTCTGCCGCTTCACCGCCTCGCGCGGGTACGGGTCCAGGGGCTGCCCGGCCGGGTCCAGCAGCGCGATGACCCGGGGGGACGCGATGAGGGCCTCGCGGATCTGCTGCGACGGCAGTTCGGTGCCCTGGAGGCTGTGGGAGTCCTGCGGGGAGCGGGCCAGGGCCACGTCGCGCAGTCCGCCGTAGACATCCGGCGAGGACAGCAGCCACTCGCGCCGCCGCGACGGCAGGAAGAGCACCGCGTCCCCCGGCCGGGCCCGCTCGCGGACCGCGGCCGCCACCGCCAGCACGTCGTCCTTGCGGCTCTCCGGCGTGCGCAGCCACACCGACCAGCAGCCGAAGGGCACGAGCAGAGCCGCGACCAGCAGCCACGGCCACGGCCACGATCCGCGCGCCGCGGCCAGCCGGACCCCGGCCAGCAGGGCGAGCCCGGCCAGCGCGTAGAGCACGTACCGGTCGACGTACCAGGGGTGGACCAGCGAGAGCGTCATCAGCAGCCCGGGCGGCAGCAGCGCGAGGGGCACGGCCACGCGGACGAGGTCGCGCGACCGGGCGCCGCGCGCGAGGAGCAGTACGGCGCCCGCGAGCACCCCGTACGCCGCCCAGTCCTGCCAGGAGGGCCGCCCGAGCCAGCCGAGCTGCTGTTCCGCCTGCCGGGCGCTGACCAGGGCGAGGGGCAGCAGCAGGGCCACGACGGCGCCGGCGGCCAGACGCCAGCCGCGCGAGCGCCAGGCGGTGACGGCGTGCGCGAGCAGGGCCAGGACCGCGAACTCGTGCAGCCAGCAGCCGAGCAGCAGCACCACCGCGTACGCCGTCCACCGCTCGCGGAGCATCAGGTACGTCGCCCACACCACCGCCGCGGCGACGAGGGCGTACGAGCGGCCTTCCTGGGCGTAGGTCTGCACGGGCGGGAGCACGGCGTACGCGAGGCCGCAGAACAGTGCGGCCCGGTCCGCCCCGCGCCCGCGGTCCCCCGCGAGCCGGTGCCCGATCGCGGCCACCCCGGCGGCCGCGAGGGCGGTGGCGGCGACGGAGGGCAGCCGCAGGGCCCACAGGCCGCCGTCCCAGACCAGGAACACCCCGTGCATGAGCAGGTAGTACAGGCCGTGCACGGCGTCCACCTGGCCGAGCAGCTCCCCCAGGGCGCCGAGCGGCCGGTGGGCCACCTGCCAGGTGACGGATTCGTCGCGCCACATGCTGCCGCCGCGCTCCAGACCCCACAGGCCGAGGAGGGCGGCGAGCAGCGGCGGGAGGACGAGCCAGGGGGCGGTGCGGCGGATGGCTGCCTCCGGGTGCTGTCGTTACGGGTGCGGGGACTCCATACTCGGGGTTCGGGCGGAGTACCTGCGGAGGTGGGTGTGCGAGCGTTCCGGGCGGTGGCGGTGACGGCGGTGACGGCGGCGGTGCTGGGCACGGTCCTGAGCGGATGCGGGCCCTCCGGTTCCGGTGGCGACGACGGCCGGCCGCCGGCGACCGGCACACGCACCCCGGCGGCCACGCCCGCCACGACGGCCCCCGCCGCCACGGCCGCGCCCGCTCCGACGACGGCGGCTCCGGCCCCCGCCGAGTCCCCGGCCGCGACCGAGACCCTGGTCCAGGTCAGCCGCAGCGGCGGCTACGCCGGCCAGGTCCACACCCTCATCGTCAAGGGCGACGGCTCGTGGACCCGACTGGGCCGCAAGGCCGAGCCGGAGGGCACCGGAAAGCTGTCGCAAGCGGCGCTCGCCGCCTTGCGCAGCGCCCTGCGGGAGGCGGACTTCGCGCGGCTGCCGAGGATCGCGACGGGCGACACGACGGTCTACGACGGGTTCACCTACGCGTTCGTGCACGGCGGCTTCGAGGTGGCGGCGGAGCAGGAGGCCCTGATCCCGGCCCTGCGGAAGGTGCTGGACGCGCTGCCGCCGTTCACGGCGGGCTAGGGAGCGGCGGCCCCGGCGAACCCGTTCGTACCGATAAATCCGGAGCAGATTATTCCGCTCTCCGCGAAGCCGGGGACGCAGCCGGAGCCGGCGCCCCCGGCCCCGGCCGTACGTGCGGAACGTCGACCGGACCGTCGACCGGAACGTCGATCCCTTCGAGCTCCCGCGGTCGATGCAGGCCGTCGAGACCTCCCGCGCGGACGTCCCGGACGACACCGCGGACCCGGTGTTCGCCCAGGGCCACGGACTGTCCCTGGAGGCCGGTACATCCTGCCTCCAACCCGGATGATCAGCACAAATGCCCTGTCCGAACCCCGCATAGCCGCAGGCCGGTGCCTCCTCTACGCTGCACCCCACCACGCAGATCTTCAGGGGCGGACCGGGACATGGAACAGACGCACACCCACAACGGCGCCTCGGCGACCCCCGGCGCACAGCGGCGCGTACTCGTCGTCGAGGACGACCAGACCATCGCCGAGGCCATCGCGGCCCGGCTGCGGGCCGAGGGATTCCAGGTGCAGACGGCCGCGGACGGGCCGGCCGCCGTCGCCGCCGCCGAGAGCTGGCTGCCCGAGCTGCTGGTCCTGGACGTGATGCTGCCGGGCTTCGACGGACTCGAGGTCTGCCGCCGGGTCCAGGCCCAGCGGCCGGTCCCGGTCCTGATGCTCACCGCCCGCGACGACGAGACGGACCTGCTGGTCGGCCTCGGCGTCGGCGCGGACGACTACATGACGAAGCCGTTCTCCATCCGCGAGCTGGCCGCACGGGTCCACGTACTGCTGCGGCGTGTGGAACGGGCCACACTGGCCGCGCACGCACCGCGCGGGGCCACCCTGCGCCTGGGCGACCTGGAGATCGACCACGCGCAGCGCCGGGTCCGCGTGCAGACGGAGGACGTGCACCTGACGCCGACCGAGTTCGACCTGCTGGTGTGCCTGGCCGGGACCCCGCGGGCGGTGCTCTCCCGGGAGCAGCTGCTGGCCGAGGTGTGGGACTGGGCCGACGCGTCCGGGACCCGTACGGTCGACAGCCACATCAAGGCCCTGCGGCGCAAGATCGGCGCGGAGCGGATCCGTACGGTCCACGGCGTCGGGTACGCCCTGGAGACTCCGGCGCAGGCATGAGCGGCCGGCACCCCGGCCCGGGGCTGCGGCCCTTCTCGCCGTTCTCGATCAAGACCAAGCTGGGCACCCTTGTGGTGGTCTCGGTCTTCATCACGACCGGCCTGCTGCTGGTGGCCCTGCGCACGGACACCGAGCTGCGGTTCATCACGGTCTTCTCGGTGATCGCCTCGATGCTGATCACCCAGTTCGTGGCGCACAGCCTGACGGCACCGCTGGACGACATGACGCGGGTGGCCCGGGCGATATCCCAGGGCGACTACACGCGCCGGGTGCGGGGGGCGGGGCGCCGCGACGAGCTGGGGGACCTGGCCTCGACGATCAACGTGATGGCGGACGACCTGGAGGCGGTGGACCGGCACCGCAAGGAGCTCGTCGCCAACGTCTCGCACGAGCTGCGCACGCCGATCTCCGCGCTGCGGGCGGTCCTGGAGAACGTGGTGGACGGGGTTTCGGCCGCCGATCCGGAGACCATGCGCACGATGCTCAAGCAGACCGAGCGCCTCGGCCGCCTCGTGGAGACCCTGCTGGACCTGTCCCGGGTGGACAACGGCGTGGTCCCGCTGAAGGCCCGCCGCTTCGAGGTGTGGCCCTACCTGTCGGGGGTGCTCAAGGAGTCGGGGCTGGCGGCCGCCGGCCGGCCGGGCCTGCTCTCCGGTTCCGGCGGGCACACCCGCAACGACGTCCACCTGCACCTGGACGTGTTCCCGCCCGAGCTGACGGCGTACGCGGACGCCGAGCGGCTCCACCAGGTCGTCGCGAACCTGATCGACAACGCGGTCAAGCACAGCCCCCCGCACGGCCGGGTCACGGTCCACGCCCGGGCCGGCGACGCACCGGGCGCGCTGGAGCTGGAGGTGCGCGACGAGGGCCCCGGCATCCCGGAGGCGGAGCGGCACCGGGTCTTCGAGCGGTTCAACCGCGGCAGCGCACGCGCCGGCGACGGGGGCACCGGGCTGGGCCTGGCGATCGCCCGCTGGGCAGTGGAGCTGCACGGAGGGCACATCGGCGTGGCCGAATCGTCACGGGGCTGCCGCATCCTCGTCACGCTTCCGGGCAGCTCGCAGGCTCCGCGTTGACGTAGGGTTCGAGTGGGAAGGACATGATCTCGGCCACACGCACCCGGGGTCCGTCAGGGGTGCGAAGCCAAGGGGGCCGCAACCACGCTGCCCCCTACCCGAACCACGCTTGTTTCCCGCCATTCCAGGCAGCGAAACCCGCCGTTCGATGTGACCTGCGCGACGGATGTCCCGCCCGGTCTGCATCTGGCGGCCGAGGAGGCGTAGCCTTTATTCCCGCTGTCCATACCTTGTGAAGCGGAAGAGGGCGGTTGCCGCCGTGTCGCCACAGTCCCCCAGTAACTCGAGCACCACGACCGAAGCAGCAGAGGGCGGGAAGACCCCTGCCTCAGGCTTCGGCGCCAATGAGTGGCTCGTCGACGAGATCTATCAGCAGTACCTCCAGGACCCGAACTCGGTCGACCGGGCCTGGTGGGACTTCTTCGCCGACTACAAGCCGGGGGGCACCGCCGCTCCGGTCAAGGCCGAAGAGCCGAAGAAGTCCCCGACACCGGATGGCGCCTCCGCACAGGCCGCCACCCCCGTCGCCGCAGCTCCGCAGGCCGTCGACGCCGCCGCCACGGGGGCGGCGCGCGCCGCGGCCCCTGCCGCCCCGAGCCCCGCGCCCACGCCCGTGTCAGCTCCTGCCCCTGCTCCTGCCACCCCCTCTGGTGCCCCTGCTGTGACTGTCACCTCCCAGGCCCCGGCCGCCGCACCGGCCGCGCCCGCCACTCCTGCTCCCGTAGCCAAGCAGGCCGCGCCCGCCACCGAGGCCCCCGCGGGCCCGGAACTGGTGACGCTCCGCGGCCCGGCTGCCGCCGTTGCGAAGAACATGAACGCCTCCCTCGACGTCCCGACGGCCACGTCCGTCCGCGCCGTCCCGGTGAAGCTGCTGTTCGACAACCGCATCGTGATCAACAACCACCTGAAGCGCGCTCGAGGCGGGAAGATCTCCTTCACCCACCTCATCGGCTACGCGATGGTGCAGGCGATCAAGGCCATGCCGGCCATGAACCACTCCTTCGCGGAGAAGGACGGCAAGCCGACCCTGGTCAAGCCGGAGCACGTCAACTTCGGCCTCGCGATCGACCTGGTGAAGCCCAACGGCGACCGCCAGCTCGTCGTCGCCGGCATCAAGAAGGCCGAGACCCTCAACTTCTTCGAGTTCTGGCAGGCCTACGAGGACATCGTCCGCCGCGCCCGCGTCGGCAAGCTGACGATGGACGACTTCACCGGCGTCACCGTCTCGCTGACCAACCCCGGCGGCCTGGGCACCGTGCACTCCGTGCCCCGCCTGATGCCCGGACAGTCGGTCATCATGGGCGTCGGCTCCATGGACTACCCCGCCGAGTTCCAGGGCACCTCGCAGGACACCCTGAACAAGCTGGGCATCTCCAAGGTCATGACCCTGACCTCGACCTACGACCACCGGGTCATCCAGGGCGCGGCCTCCGGCGAGTTCCTGCGCGTCGTCGCGAACCTGCTGCTCGGCGAGAACGGCTTCTACGACGACGTCTTCGAGGCGCTGCGCATCCCGTACGAGCCGGTCCGCTGGAACCGCGACATCGACGCCTCGCACGACGACGACGTCACCAAGGCCGCCCGCGTCTTCGAGCTGATCCACTCCTACCGGGTCCGCGGCCACGTCATGGCCGACACCGACCCGCTGGAGTACAAGCAGCGCAAGCACCCCGACCTCGACATCACCGAGCACGGCCTCACCCTGTGGGACCTGGAGCGCGAGTTCGCGGTCGGCGGCTTCTCCGGCAAGTCGATGATGAAGCTGCGCGACATCCTCGGCGTGCTGCGCGACTCGTACTGCCGCACCACCGGCGTCGAGTTCATGCACATCCAGGACCCGAAGCAGCGCCGCTGGATCCAGGACCGCATCGAGCGCCCGCACTCCAAGCCGGAGCGCGAGGAGCAGCTGCGCATCCTGCGCCGCCTGAACGCGGCGGAGGCCTTCGAGACCTTCCTGCAGACGAAGTACGTCGGCCAGAAGCGCTTCTCGCTGGAGGGCGGCGAGTCCGTCATCCCGCTGCTCGACGCCGTCATCGACTCGGCCGCCGAGGCCCGCCTCGAAGAGGTCGTCATCGGCATGGCCCACCGCGGCCGCCTGAACGTGCTCGCGAACATCGTCGGCAAGTCGTACGCGCAGATCTTCCGCGAGTTCGAGGGCAACCTCGACCCGAAGTCCATGCACGGCTCCGGCGACGTCAAGTACCACCTGGGCGCCGAGGGCACCTTCACGGGCCTGGACGGGGAGCAGATCAAGGTCTCGCTCGTCGCCAACCCCTCCCACCTGGAGGCGGTCGACCCGGTCCTGGAGGGTGTCGCCCGCGCCAAGCAGGACATCATCAACAAGGGCGGCACGGACTTCACGGTCCTGCCCGTGGCCCTGCACGGTGACGCGGCCTTCGCCGGCCAGGGTGTCGTCGCCGAGACGCTGAACATGTCGCAGCTGCGCGGCTACCGCACCGGCGGCACCGTGCACGTGGTCATCAACAACCAGGTCGGCTTCACCGCCGCCCCGGAGTCCTCGCGTTCCTCGATGTACGCGACCGACGTGGCCCGCATGATCGAGGCGCCGATCTTCCACGTGAACGGCGACGACCCGGAGGCCGTGGTCCGCGTCGCGCGCCTCGCCTTCGAGTTCCGCCAGGCGTTCAACAAGGACGTGGTCATCGACCTCATCTGCTACCGCCGCCGCGGCCACAACGAGTCCGACAACCCGGCCTTCACGCAGCCGCTGATGTACGACCTGATCGACAAGAAGCGCTCGGTGCGCAAGCTCTACACCGAGTCCCTCATCGGTCGCGGCGACATCACGCTGGAAGAGGCCGAGCAGGCGCTCCAGGACTTCCAGGGACAGCTGGAGAAGGTCTTCGCGGAGGTCCGCGAGGCCGCGGCCGCCCCCACCGGCGCCCCGGTGGCGCCCGCGCAGACCGCGCAGGAGTTCCCGGTTGCCGTGAACACCGCGGTCTCCCAGGAGGTCGTCAAGCGGATCGCCGAGTCCCAGGTCAACATCCCCGAGCACGTCACCGTGCACCCGCGTCTGCTGCCGCAGCTGCAGCGCCGCGCGGCGATGATCGACGAGGGCACCATCGACTGGGGCATGGGCGAAACCCTGGCCTTCGGTTCGCTGCTCATGGAGGGCACCCCGGTCCGCCTGTCCGGCCAGGACTCCCGCCGCGGCACCTTCGGCCAGCGTCACGCGGTCCTCATCGACCGCGAGACCGGCGAGGACTACACCCCGCTGCAGTACCTGTCGGACGACCAGGCCCGCTACAACGTCTACGACTCGCTGCTCTCCGAGTACGCGGCCATGGGCTTCGAGTACGGCTACTCGCTGGCCCGTCCGGACGCGCTGGTCCTCTGGGAGGCCCAGTTCGGTGACTTCGTCAACGGCGCGCAGACCGTCGTCGACGAGTTCATCTCCTCGGCGGAGCAGAAGTGGGGCCAGACCAGCGGCGTCACCCTCCTGCTCCCGCACGGCTACGAGGGCCAGGGCCCGGACCACTCGTCCGCGCGTCCCGAGCGCTTCCTCCAGATGTGCGCGCAGGACAACATGACGGTGGCCATGCCCACCCTGCCCTCCAACTACTTCCACCTGCTGCGCTGGCAGGTCCACAACCCGCACCACAAGCCGCTCATCGTCTTCACCCCGAAGTCGATGCTGCGTCTGAAGGCGGCGGCGTCGAAGGCGGAGGAGTTCACGAGCGGTTCGTTCCGTCCGGTCATCGGCGACAGCACGGTGGACCCGAACGCGGTCCGCAAGGTCGTCTTCTGCGCCGGCAAGGTCTACTACGACCTGGAGGCCGAGCGCGAGAAGCGCGGCATCACGGACACCGCGATCATCCGCATCGAGCGGCTGTACCCGCTGGCCGGCGCGGAACTCCAGGCGGAGATCGCCAAGTTCCCGAACGCGGCGAAGTACATCTGGGCCCAGGAAGAGCCGGCGAACCAGGGTGCGTGGCCCTTCATCGCCCTCAACCTGATCGACCACCTCGACCTGGCGGTCGGCGCGGACGTCCCGGCGGGCGAGCGCCTGCGGCGCATCTCCCGCCCGCACGGCTCGTCGCCGGCGGTCGGCTCGGCCAAGCGCCACCAGGCGGAGCAGCAGCTCCTGCTGAACGAGGTCTTCGAGGCATAGCCGCTGCGCTCGGCTCAACAGTCCGGAAGGCCCGGCTCCCCTGGGGGGGCCGGGCCTTCCGGCTTGCGTACGGGGCTTCGCGGGGGCGGCGCATTCGCCCCCCTCTCCCCACCACCGGACCCGGCGGTTGCCCACCCGCCCCCATCGGCGGTGGGGCAGGGGCTAAGGGCTTGCTGGGCGGGGTCGGGGGTGGGGCGGGGTTCCGTGGGGGCGGCCCGGGCGGTGCGGCGGTGGCTGCGGTGGTCGGGAGTCGACTGGCCTGCATCAGGGAGGGTTTGGGGGTTTCCCGCCAGTCCCATAGTCCTTCCGGGTCGGGCCGCCCTGTCAAGGGCGCTCCTTCGTCGCGTCGCTTCGCGATGGCCTTCGGCCACCCTTGACAGGCCGTCCCGCCCCGGAAAGACAAGGACTGACGGGAAGCCCCCAAAAGAACGGTCCACTGGTTCATGATCCGAGTGAGGGGCCATCAGGGACCGGCTCCCAGGTTGCAGGGAGCCACGCCCCCGCCCGGCCCCATGACCGCCGAAGGCGGGGCCGGCGGGCGCATCAAATCGCTACGCGCTCCTCACATCTCAGCGTCCAGCGGCCGTCCGGGGCCCAACCCGCACCAGACAGCGGCCAGAAGCGCATTCCACGCCGTGGGCGCGCCAGATCGCTACGCGCTCCCCACATCTCAGCGTCCGGCGGCCGTCAGGGGCCCAACCCGCACCAAACAGCGGCCAGAAGCGCATTCCGTGCCTTGGGCGCACCGGATCGCTACGCGCACCCTCGCATCTCAGCGTCCGACGGCCGTCCGGGGCTGGGATGGCGCGGGGGCCGGGCCTTCCGGCTGTCCGCGTGGCGGCATCCGCTGCCTCGGCGAGCCCGGGGTGCGCAGGCCGTCGGTACGCTGGCCGGATGATTCGGACCGTCGTTCTGGACATCGGCGAAACCCTCACCCGAGACGATCGATACTGGGCCGCGTGGGCGGACTGGCTCGGCGTGTCCCGCCACACCCTTTCGGCGCTGGTGGGTGCCGTGGTCGTGGACGGCAGAGACAATGCGGACGCGATCCGCCTCCTGCGCCCCGGCATCGACATCACCGCCGAATACGCCGCCCGCGACGCCGCGGGACGCGGCGAGCGGCTCGACGAGAGCGACCTCTACGAGGACGTCCGCCCGGCACTGAAAGGGCTCCGAGCCATCGGGGTACGGGTCATCATCGCGGGCAATCAAAGCCGCCGCGCCGGTGACCTGCTGCGTGCCCTGGACCTGCCCGCTGACCTCGTCGTCACCTCGGGCGAGTGGGGCGTGTCCAAGCCGGCGAACGCGTTCTTCGAACAGGTGTTGGCGGTGTCCGGCAGCTCTCCCTCCGAGACGTTGTACGTGGGCGACCACCCGGCCAATGACATCCACCCGGCGCGAGCCGCGGGCCTGCGCACTGCCCACATCCGGCGTGGCCCATGGGGTCACTGGTGGGCAGACGACCCCGAAGTCCGGGCCGCCGCAGACTGGTCGATCGATTCCCTTGCCGAACTGCCGGACATCGTCAAACCGTAGGAACAGGTCCCCAGTTCACGCCACGCCCACCGGTCCGCGCGGTACGGTCCGGGCATGGCCGAACACATCGGGCAGCGCATCGCCGCTCGACGGCGTGCCCGACGCATGACTCAAGCTGACCTCGCTCGCGAGGCGCACGTCTCCCTTCCCATGATCAAAGGCTGCGAGCGCGGCGTCCGTTCACCCGGGCCGTCCACGCTGGAAGCGATCGCCGCCGCTCTCGGTGTGGACGCGTCTCGCCTCGATCCGGCACACGTCGGCACCAGCCGCCGCGTCCACGCCGCACTCCCCTCGATCTCCGCGGCGATTGCCGGCTACGAGCTCGCGCTGGACCCGGCTGGCAGGCCACTGGACCAGTTGCGAAAGGACATCGATGATGCTGTGGGGTGGCGCCTTGCCGCCCAATACGGCTTGATCGCGACGCACGGCCCCAAGCTTCTGGGGGACGCGCTGGCGTACCTGCACTCGGCCTCTGGCGCCCACAGCGAGGAAGCGGCACGCCTCGTCGTCGCGGCGGCGCGAACGGCCGATGCGGTGGCCTACAAATTCGGCGCACACGATCTCTCGGCCCGGCTGATCGACGTGATGCGGTGGGCCGCCGGGCAGTCCAAGGACCCGGACCTGAGCACTAGCGTCGCCTACGTACGCGCCGAGACCTTCCTTGCCGCCCGTGCTTACCGGGCCGGCCACCTCGCGCTGGAGCGAGCCCTCGATGTGGGCCCTGCACCGAACACCGTGCGGTCGATGGCGACCCTTGGCGCACTCCACATGCGGACCGCCGTCGTGGCCGCGCGAGCAGGCAGCGCGGAGGCCGCGTACAGCCATCTGAATGAGGCCCGGACACTCGCGCAGGACGTTCCCGAGGGCATCTACCTCGGCACCTCGTTCGGACCGTCCAATGTCCGCGTCCACGAAGTGGCCGTCTCGGTCAGCCTCGGCAGGGACCACATCGGCCGCGCCCTGGACGTCGCCCGTGAATGGAGCCCGGGCCGGGAGATCCCGGCAGAGCGCCGGTCCGGATTCTGGATCGAGGTGGCGCGTGCACAACTGTGGTCCGGCAACCCCGACGAAGCCTTCAAATGCCTCAGGGAAGCCCGCAAGCACGCACCGCAACACGTACGCGAGCACCCGTGGGCCCGAGAGGACATCGGGAAGATCCGCCGACTCAAGCGTGCTGACGCCACGTCGTTGACCTCCTACGGCGAGTGGATCGACGCCATCTGATCAACACCGACAAGGGATACAGCTTGTATCCTTTGCGGCACTTGCCGCGGCACACCATCTGTCTGCCCGTACGAACAGACAGATGGGAGGGCTCGTGACCGAGCATGTCGAACGCCCCAGGCCGGATCATCCGCGGCACACCACGCAATGCCCGTGCCACCTCGGCGGACACAAGGCCTTGGCCGGGCTCAGCCAAGAACTCCTCGACCGCTCTCGGGCCGGCTGGGACCGCTTCATCGCATCCTTCGGGGAGCGGACAGATGACTGAACGCTACGAGTACGTGCCTCATCGCCTGCTCCGCCGCCGTGTGCGCGACCTCGCTTCGGGCACCGAAGGAATGCTGATGGCCGTGATCAACGAGAACGTCTCGGACTCGACTCTCCGCGACCATTGGATGGAACTGGCCTACATCCGGGTGGCCAACGGCCGCGAGTTCACCACCGCAGCCGCCAACATCGAGCCCGCCGGTAACCCCCACGGACGGCCGCCGGACGCCGAGACGTCCGAAGCGCGAGCGAGCTGACGCGCCCAAGGCGTGGAATGCGCTTCTGACCGCTGTCCGGTGCGGGTTGGACCCCGGACGGCCGCCGGACGCTGAGATGTGAGGAGCGCGTAGCGATCTGGCGCGCCTCCCGTCTCGCCAGGTACTTCTGGCCGCTGTCTGGTGCGGGTTGGGCCCCGGACGGCCGCCGGACGCTGAGATCTGAGGAGCGCGTAGCGATCTGGCGCGCTCACCGGCCCCGCAGTCCGCCCACCCACGGGCCCGGGCCGGGACATGGCCGCTGCAACCTGGGAGCCGGTCCCTGATGGCCAGTGGCTGTGATCGTGAACCAGTGGACCGTTCTTTTGGGGGCTTCCCGGCAGTCCTTGTCTTTCCGGGGCGGGACGGTCTGTCAAGGGTGGCCGAAGGCCATCGCGAAGCGACGCGACGAAGGGAGCGCCCTTGACAGGGCGGCCCGACCCGGAAGGACTATGGGACTGGCGGGAAACCCCCAAACCTTCCCTGATCAGGCCCCAGGGGCGCAGGCCCCCCGAAGCCCCCGCCCCGCCCCCCGTCCCCCCGCCCCCTACGGCTGCGGCTCGAAGTCCCAGTACGGGCGGGTCTGTTGTTTCGCGGCGACCGTGTGGACGTGCTGGGGGCCCAGGGTGCGGGTGAGGCCCTTGATGCCCGCCTCCTCGTGCTTGCCCGCCTCCGCGTCCTCCCGGACCGACCGCAGGTCGGCCGCCAGCGCGATGTGGGCGCTCAGCGTCATCGGGTGGTCCGGGCCCAGTACCTGCTCCACGGTGCGCAGCGTCTCCCGGCTCAGGGACAGTGCGTCCTCGAGGTGACCGGTGATGTTGCGGTGACCGGTGGCGTTCAGGGCGCAGCCCAGCGTCCAGGGGTGCCGGTCGCCGAGTGCACCGCGCATGCCGACCAGCGCCTGCTCCGCGAGGGAGAGGGCCTCGGCCCGCTCACCCTGCGCGCGCAGGACCAGCCCGAGGTTGCCGACCGTGCCGATGCTGTACGGGTGGGCGAGGCCCAGCTGCGACTGGTAGCCGCGGACCACGTCCTCGGAGATCCGGCGGGCCTCGCCGATGTCCCCGTACTCCCGCAGGTAGGTGGCGTAGTCGGAGGCCACCATCAGCGTCCACGGGTAGTCGACGCCGAACACGCGCGTCGCGCGCTCCCACACGGTCCGCAGCCGCAGCCCCGCGCCGGGGATGTCCCCCGAACGGCGCAGGCACAGCCCGAGGTTGTGCTCGGCGCGCAGGGTCTGGGGGTGGCCCAGTCCCAGCACCTGGGTGTTGAGCTTGACCCCCTGTTCCTGGCGGGTCTGCGCCTCGCGGTAGCGGCCCATCAGCCGCAGTCCCATGGCGCAGGCGATGCCGGAGGAGAGCGTGGAGATGTGCTGGGCGCGCAGGACGCGTTCGCGGCGGCGCAGGGTGTCGAGGTCGAGGTCGTAGGCGTCCTGGTAGCGGCCCAGGAGCCGGTAGGTGGCGGCGAGGTTGTTCTGGGCGCCCAGGGTGGTGGAGTCGTCCTCGCCGAGCAGCTCGCGGTAGGTGGCCAGGCAGTGCTCGAAGATCTCGCGGGCGGGCTCGAACTTGGCGATGCAGAGCAGGACTCCGCCGTAGGCGCTGCGGGCGCGCAGGGTCTCCAGGTCGCGGTCGCCGCGTTCGCCGGTGAGCCGGTCGGCGACGGCCTTGGTGAGTGTTTCGGCCCTGCGGAACAGGCCGAGGTTGCGCAGGGCTCCGCCGTACTGGTAGCTGAGCTCGCGGACCTTGGGGTGGTCCTCGCCGAGCATGGCCCGCCAGGCCTGGTCGGTCTCCTCGGACAGCCGCAGGCAGGTGCGGTACTCCCCGGCGAGGATCAGGTAGCGCAGGCACTGCAGCAGGAAGTTCTGGATGCGGGGGTTGCTGCTGGTGAGCACGCCGGAGGTGGCCAGGTGCGGGATGAGTTCGGCGTAGCGGGGCCACAGCCGGGAGTCCGAGGGGCGGCCCGGGTCGGCGGCGGCGAGGACCTGGCGGATGGCGCGGGCGAGCGGTTCGGCCTCCTCCGCGGAGAGGTTGTCGCGGACGATGCCGTGCACCATGCGGTGCAGTTGTACGGTCTCCAGCCCGCCGCCGCCCTCCTCCTCGGGCAGGTCGGAGTACTCCAGTCGGACGACGGAGAACTGGACGAGCTTGTTGAGGGCGGCGTTCCACCGGATCTGGTCGTTGATCAGGCCGGCGAGCTGTTCGGGTACGTCGTCGACGGGGAACTCGCGCAGCAGCCGCAGCGGGACCGGCCCGGGCGCGAAGAAGACGAACAGCCGCAGCAGGGCCAGGGCGTCGGGGAAGTTCTCCCGTACGTTGTTCAGGAGTATGGCCAGGGCGGTGGGGAAGGGCAGCGGGTAGTCGTCGGAGACGGTGACCGCCTCGCGGGAGTCCAGCCGGCGCTGGAGCAGCGCCAGGTAGTCGCCGACGGTCAGCGGGGAGTCGGCGAGCCAGCCGGCGGTCTGGTCGAGGGCGAGCGGGTAGTCCTCCAGGGCCTCGGCGAGCTGGTCGGCCTCGGTCGCGGTGAGCCGCAGGGCGCGGCGGCGGATGAAGGTGATGGACTCCGGCCGGGCGTAGAGGGGGACTTCGACGAGGCTGGTGTGCCGGGAGGCCCATTCGCGGTTCCGCGAGGTGATGATGACGTCGCCCGCGCCCGACGGCAGCAGGTCGGTGAGGTCGTCGGGGTTGTCGCAGCCGTCGAAGACCAGCAGCCAGCGGCTGTACGGGGATCCGCGCCTCAGGGCTTCCAGCACGGCCCGGATCTGCTCGCCGTAACTGCCCGCGCCGCGCGGCAGGCCGAGGGCGGGGGCCAGGTCGGCGAGGCGTTCGCGCAGGGTGGGCCGGTCCTCGGCGGGCACCCACCAGACCACGTCGTATTCGGAGGCGAAGCGGTAGGCGTACTCGGTGGCGACCTGGGTCTTGCCGACTCCGGAGAGCCCGAGCAGGGTGACGGTCGAGGCGCCGGCCGGGGCTTCGGTCAGGGCGGCGCGCAGCGTGCCGATGACGTCGTTGCGGCCGGTGAAGCGGGGGTTGCGGCGCGGGACCCGGCCCCAGATCTCGGGCGGGTCGTTGGGGAAGCGGGGCCCGCGGCGGCCGGTCTCGGTGCCGATGCGGTCGGTGGGCAGCTCGAGGCGGCGCAGCACGCGGTACTCCGCCTCGTACGCGTCCAGGCCCCACAGGTCGGTCTTCTCCAGTGCGGCGACGGCGCTGGGCAGCGGGGCGTCGGTGAGGCAGACCGCCGCGAACCGGTCGGGGTGGCGGTCGGTGACCGTGCGCAGGGCGGCGTTCCACGCCTCGTCGTCGGTGTGGGTGCCGGCGGAGAAGTAGCGTTCGCTGAGGACGAGGAGGACCCGGCTGCCGGAGCGGGCGAGGTCATCCAGGGCCTCGACGAGGCCGGGGCTGTTCTGCGGGTCCCAGCGCTGGAGGGCGACGCGGTGGCCGTGTTCCTCCAGGCGGTGGGCGATCCACACGGCCCACGGCCGGTTGAACCCGGCGAAGCTGATGACGAAGCGCTGCGGTCCAGCGGTGGTGCCCTGTTCCTGCCGACTACCGGTGGTCATGCGGCCGTCTCCCTGAAATCCGGGCAGTGGACGGGGTTGAAAAGGTACCGCAGCACCGGCTCTGGCGAAGCCCCTCAAGCCCGTACGAACGGGGCGAGTTCGGGATGGGCCTCGCACCAGGCGCGGCGCTCGCGGTCGACGGCGCGGCGGGCGGTGGCGTGCTGGTCCCCCGGCGGCGGGAGGTCGTCCATGGCGCGCTCGGCGGCCGCCATGGCGTCGGTGAACTCCCGCCCGGCGGAGGTGAGTCGGTCGTTCGCACGCAGGACGGGCAGGACGGCGGCGACCTGGGCGCGGATGCGGGCGTGCTGGGCCCAGGCGCCGCGGGCCCCGTACAGGGCGGCGCGCTGCCAGTACCCGGCCAGGGCCAGGTGGGCGTAGGCGCCGTGCAGGAGTCCCTCCAGGGGGCGCGGGTCGGCGCGCCACGGGGCCCAGTAGCGGGGGGTCCGGTCGGCGGTGTGCAGGGTGAGGACGTCGGCGAGGGCGGTGAGCTTGCCGTGCTGGACCTCGTGGACGAGGGTGGCGGCCAGGGCGGGCGGGGCCTGCGCGCGGGCCAGTACGGAACCGGCAGCCGCGGGCAGGGTGGCGCCGGTGGAGCGGGAGCCGCCGGCCAGCGGCACCACCGAGCGCAGCAGGCGCACGGTCTCCTCGGCGCGGGCGGTGTCGTAGCGCTGGAGCAGGGTGAGCGCGCCGGTCCACTGGGTGTCCCAGCGCTTGTGGCCCTTGGGGGTGAGCCGGCGCGCGGGGCGCACGGGGGCCGGCCGGGCGGAGCCGGGTGCCCGGTAGGGGTCGAGGTCGTCGAGGGCGGTCCGGCCCCCGGGCAGGGTGTGCAGGGGCAGGGTGGCCGGGTCATCCGGGTCCCAGGAGCGTTCGGTGAGGGTGAGCGGGCCGGGGCGGGCGGGGCGCAGCAGTCCGAGGGTGGGCAGGAGCAGGCGGCCGTGCACGGGCCGCAGGGTGTGGGTGAAGGCGAGTCCGGCGCGCAGGGCGGCGGCGACGGCGAGGGACCCGAGGTGGCCCAGGTCCGGCGGGGGCCCGTACGGGGCGTGCAGGCGGCGCAGGGTCTCTTCGGCCCACACGCCGGTGGCGGGGTAGTGCAGGACATCGCGGACGGCGTCCGGGGCGCGGCGTTCGGCCGCTTCCAGCAGGGCCCAGTGGTCGGCGGCCTCCCCGGCCCGGGCGCCGGGGGCGGCGTCGAGGACGGCGCGCAGCAGGACCAGGCGCTTGGAGCGGCGCACGTCGCGCACCAGGTGGGTGCCGTCGGTGCAGGGCTCGGTCGAGGCGAGGGCGCGCAGGGTGGGGGAGGAGACCGTGAAGGCGTGGAGGGCGGCCGTCATGAGGCGACCGCCGGGGGCTGGGCCGCCCGGGCGACTGCCGTGGCGATGTGCCGGATCAGGACCTGGAGGTCCGCGCAGTACACGGACGGCTGCAAGAAGCCCTCGCCCGCCCGGTAGCGGTGCGGGTAGTGCCCTCCGCCGCACACCTCGACCAGTTCGCAGGCGCGGCAGCCGGCGGCGAGCGCGTCCCGTCCGAGCTGGCGGGCGGCGAAGCCGGGGTGGTCGAGGAGCTCGTCGAAGCTGTGGGTGCGCAGGGCCATGCCGGTGCCGGCGGCGCCCTCGTAGGCGGACTTCAGCGAATCGGCCTGTTCGATGGAGCCGTCGGTCTCGATGACGGCGGTGGCGGCGGGCGTGAGTCCGAGGGTCTCGGTGGTGGCGGGCAGGCCGAGCAGCAGGGCGATGATCTCCTCGAAGATCCGGATCCGGGTGCGCCGCAGCCCGTCGTGCCACCAGCGTTCGAAGACGGCGAGGAGCCAGTCGGCGTACGGGGTCCCGCGGGGGCGGTGGCCGGGTGGCGGGGAGCTCCAGTTGGCGAGGGGCAGCAGCAGCCCGACGCTGGGCGGGGCGAAGGCCAGCAGGGACTCGTACGTCTCGACGGGGTCCTGGGCGAGGTCGACGACGCAGAGCACGCCCGCGTAGCTGTCCGGGTGCCGGGCCAGCAGCCGCAGGCCGCGGGCGGCGGCGCCGAATCCGGGGCGTCCGGCGTGGTCCACGCGGCGGGTGTTGTGTGCGGGGAGCCCCCCGTCGAGGCTGACGCCGACGCGTATCCCGGCGGCGGCCAGGGCGGCGAGGCGGCCGCGGGTGAGGAGGGTCCCGTTGGTCTGGACGGTGGCGGTGACGCGGGTGCGGGGGGCTGCCGCCGCCACGGCGGCCCGCACGGCGTCGACGGGTTCGGCGAGCCGGGCGGGCGCGGTGAGCAGCGGTTCGCCGCCGTGCAGCACCAGGTCGACGCGGGGCAGGTCGTGGGCGGCGGCGTGCTCGGCGATGCGCTCGGCGGCGCGGGCGGCGGTGGCGGGGGTCATGACGGCCGGCTGGGCGCGCCAGCCCTGGTCGGCCATCTCGTAGACGTAGCAGTAGGTGCAGGCGAGGTTGCAACGGCTGCGCGTCTTGAGGACGAACTGCCGTATGGGGTGGGGCCGGTGTCCGGCGGCCCGCAGGGCGGGCACGTCGAGCCGGGCGTAGGGCCAGGGCGCATGGCTGCGGTGCGCGGGCGGCTCGGCCGCGCTCGTGTGGGTGTGCCTCATCGCTGTACCTCCCGCCCCCGCCCCCGGACGCCGCAGGGAGTCGCCCCCTGCGGACGGTCCATCCCTGCCCTTCGGACGGCCTCGGCTAACGGCGGAAAGTGGTCAATCGGCCTGCGGGCGGGGCGACCCGGGCGGCCCGGGCGGCCGCGGCTCGGGCGGCCGCGGCTCGGGCGGCCGCGGCTCGGGCGGCCGCGGCTCGGGCGGCTGGGGTGCCCGCGGCTTAGGCGGCTGCGGCGCCTGCGGCTTGGGCGGCTGCGGCTCGGGAGGCCCGGGTGCCGCGCGGCCGGTTGGCTCCGGAGGCCCGGGTGCCGCGGCCGGTTGGCTCGGGAGGCCCGGGCGCCCGCGGCTCGGGAGGCCCGGGCGCCGCGGCCGGTTGGCTCGGGAGGCCCGGGCTCCCGCGGCTCGGGAGGCCCGGGTGCCGCGCGGCCGGTTGGCTCGGGAGGCCCCGGTGCCGCGGCCGGTTGGCTCGGGAGGCCCCGGTGCCGCGCCCGGTCAGTCGACCCCGGAGTCGAAGGCGTTCAGGATCTCCGCCGGATGGGTCACCCGCTCGACCATGCCCTCGATCACCTGGGCCAGCACGGGATGGTCGATCCCGCGCAGCGCCGCCAGGTCGAGCCCGGAGAGGTCCGGCAGCCGTGCGGGGCACGCGTGGACCACCACTGCCACGTCCTTATCCTTCGTCACCATGGGTCGCCCGTCCCCCTGTTGCTCCGGATGTTCGATGGTCCACTGCCCTTTCCCCTCCCCCGGTGCCCGGAAACGGCCGGGCCGGGGGCGCAGAGCAGCTCAGAGGGCCGCCTCCAGGGCGCGGATCCGCTCGGCGAGCGCCGCGGACCGCCCTTGCGCCTGACCGTCCGGCTCCCTCTCGTACTGCCCGTCGAAACTTCCCTGGGACCCGCCCCCGGCCCCTCCCCCGGAGCCTGCCTCATCACCTCCCCCGGAGCCTGCCTGGCTTCGCGCGCCGAGCCGTGCCCACAGCTCCAGCGCCGAGCGGTAGGCGTCCAGGGCGGCCCGGGGCCGGGCCAGCCGCTCCAGCACCTCCCCGCGCAGTTCCTGTACGCGGGCCGCCAGCTGCACGGCGAGATCCCGGCGCTCCTCCCGTTCGGCCTCCAGGGCGGCCCGCCAGGCCCGCCGGTAGGAGTCCGCCGCCCGGTCGAGGCGGTCCGCCGCCCGGGTGTGGCCGTGGATCTCCAGCTGCACGTCCGCGTGGTCCCGCCAGGCGCGGGCCCGTTCCAGCGGGCTGCGGCTCTGCCGGACGGCGAGTTCGAGCAGGTACTCCGCCTCCCGCAGGTCCACCGCGTCCCCCTCGTAGGCGTGCCGCAGCCGTAGCCCGGTGGCCAGCCGCAGCAGCCGGTGGGCCGCTCCCGGGTCGGACTGCGGGACCGCCGCCCGGCTGTCGCGCAGCACGCGTACGGCGGCCCCGGTGAACCGCCGGCCGTCCTCGGCCCGCGCCCGCTCCAGCAGGACGTCGCCCCACTCGGGCAGCAGCTCCCCGAAGGCCTCCGCGTCCCGGGGGATCAACCGCCGGGCCCGGCCGTACGCCTGGGCGGCGTCCTCCAGGGCCCGCGGGTCGGCGTCCCGCTCGTACCGGGCCCGGTGCACCCGCGCCAGGCACACCAGGGCGGCCACCCGCAGGTCGGGGTCCCCGCCCGCCTCCTCGAAGGCGTCGTGCAGCTGCCCGGCGGCCTCCTCGAGCCGCCCGGGCAGGTGGCGCAGCGCCCCGGCCAGCTCGACGCGGGTCCGGGCGCGCGTCTCCCGCCCGGCGGCGTCGGCCGCGGTCGGGCCGGTCACGGCCAGGCGGGCCGCGGCCTGTTCGGCCAGCGCCGTGCGCTCGGCCGGGGCGGGGGTGTGGGGCAGCAGGGCCAGCAGGACGCGGCCCAGGGCCCGTCGCAGCTCGGGGTGCGCCGCCCCGTCCCCGGTGGCGCCGGCGAGGGGCTCCAGGGCGGCGCGCGCCTCGCGCAGCGCGCCCGGGTCCCCGCGCAGCGCGCTCAGCCGGATCAGGGTGTCGGCCCGGCGCACCGCGCAGTCCCGCCGCAGTGCGGGGTCGGCGTCGGCGCCCGCCGCCGCGAACTCCCGGTCGGCGGCGCCCAGCAGGTCCGCCCGGGGCCCGGCGACGAGCGCCCGCTCGTACAGCACCCGGCCCAGTACGGCCCGGGCCGGGGGCGTGCCCAGGCCGGTCACGGTGCGCTCCGCCTCGGCGAGGAGTTCCGGGTCGCGCTGCACCGCCCACAGCCGCAGCAGGGCGCCGGCCAGCTCGGTCTCGGCCTCCTCGGGCGGGTCGCCGGGGCCGGCCGGGGCCGCGACGGCCCGGCGCAGGACGGCCACGGCCTCGTAGAGCGCCCGTGCGTCCCCGTCGGCGTCCCCGGTCCGGTCCCGGTCGGCGTCGGCGAGCCGCTCCCGCGCGGCGCGTACGGCTCCGGCTCTGGCGGGCGGCGCGGCCGGCGCGGCGGGCTCGCGCACCGGCGGACCCTCCTCCGGGACGCCGGGCAGGTAGCGGCGTACCACCTTGGCCGAGACGTGCGCGAAGGCCTGCGGGAGCCGCCCGGCGGGGGCTGCCCGGTCCGCGCCCCCCGTCCCGAGACCCGCTCCCATCCCCGTCCCCAGCCCCGTCCCGAGCCCGGGAGCCGGACCCGGCCCCGGACCGCCCTGGTCCGCCGTCACGGGCGGGGCTCCGGTGAGCTGCGAGACGGCGAGGGCGGGGAAGTTGCGCACCCCCCGCCCGAAGTGGGCCAGGACGTACTCCGAGCAGTGCTTGAGCACGAGAGCGGCCTCGTCCCGCCCCAGCGGCCCCAGCAGTACGTCCTGCACCCCCGGGGCGAACTCGTACCACTGCCCCGGGGTGTCGGCGCTGCGCCGCAGCAGGCCGCTCAGCAGTACTTCCGCGAGGTCCGAGGGTTCGGAGTCGGGCAGCATCGTGCGCTGCACGAGCCGCATGACGGGCAGCGTCAGCGGGGCGGCCGACAGGTACACGGCCAGTTGTACGGCCCGGGGTGCGGCCGAGGACCGGAACCGTGCCACCAGCTCGCGCGGCGGCCGTACGGCCCGGGGCGGCGGCAGGGGCGCGGCCGGATGGGCGGCCAGCACCCGGCCGACCTCGGCCGGTACCGGGCCGGTGCCGAGCCCGGCGACGAGCCGGGCCCACGCGCCCAGTGCGATGGCGCTGGGCGGCAGCACGGGCACGGTCAGCCCTCCCGTGGGCCGCCCGGGCAGCGGCGGCCGGTCTGACCGGAATTTCAGCTTCTGCCCGCTGCCGTCGATCCGGGAGAGCGTGCCGCGCTCGGTCGGCAGCCAGCTGCGGCCCCACAGCCGCTGGGGCAGCGGCTGGACGACCACGCACGGGGTGCACTCGGCCCACCGGTGCAGCAGCCGCTGCGCCGAGCCCTCGCGCCACAGCGGTCCGGTGCAGTCGGAGACCACCATGGTCAGCGCCCGTCCGGTGGGGTCGCGCAGCTGGTCCCCCGAGCGCAGCCCGGCGCCGGGCAGGGGGCTGCGGCCGAGCGCCGCCGTACCGTCGGGGAGCCGGTGCAGGTAGTGCACCTGGACGTCCCGGAAGGCTCCCAACCGCTCGCACACGGACCGTAGTTCCTCGAACATGTCCTGCCACACCGCCATCGACGGCGACGCGTCCATCACCAGCCGCACGGTGGCCTCGCGCCGGCTCTCCGGCCTGAGCACCGGGATGACCAGGCCGAGGGCGCGGGCGCTGGCCTCGGCGGTGGCCGGTTCGTCGAGCACCGTCCGGGTGGGCGGGGCCGGCGGGCGGTGCCGCTGGAGCACGCGCAGGGCCCGCTGGATCTCGAGGATGCGGGGAAGCGCGGCCGCTCCGGGCACCCGTACGGGCACCCCGCGCTCCCCCGGCGGCTCCCCTGCGGGGTCCGCCTCCGCCTCGATGGTGCGGCGCGGCCCCGGCGCGTAGAGCCTGACCGGATCCTCGGTCTCCGGCTCTTCCGGCTCGGGATCCTCGGACAGCCTGACCTCGTTTTCAGCTTCCGGTACCGGCACGGCCGCCTCCGCGCCCGGCGCGGGCGGCCCGGGCCGGCCCATCCGCCCGGCCAGCCACAGCGCGTCGGCGAGTTCCTCGGCGGACGGATCGAGCCCGGCACCGCGCAGCAGCACGGCCAGTTCACGGATACCGGGCGGTCCGGCGGGCGGCACGGCCCGTCACCTCGGGCGGTCGAGGCGCTGGATGAGCAGGTCCGCGAGGTCCTCCCGGGTGGGCGGGGCGGCGTAGTGGGTCAGGTAGACGGCATTGAGCAGCTGGTCGGCCGCGACCAGCTCGGACTGCGAGCGGCTGAGGAACTCGCGGATCAGGTCGGCCCCCAACTGGGCGGCCTCCTCCCCCAGATGGGCGCGGACCATCGTGGCGAGCCGCTTCTCGCCGGGTTGCCCCAGCTTGAGCTGGATGCAGCGCCGCAGCAGCGCGGCGGGGAAGTCCCGCTCCCCGTTGCTGGTCAGGATGATGAAGGGGAAGGCCCGGCAGCGCACCCGGCCGCCCATGACCGTCACCTTCGACCCGTCGTCGGTGAGCACCTGCACCTCGGGCTCGCTGTCGGCCACCCGTTCCAGCTCGGGAAGGGCGAACTCGCCCTCCTCCAGCACGTTCAGCAGGTCATTGGGCAGGTCGATGTCGCTCTTGTCGAGCTCGTCGACGAGCAGCACCCGGGGCCGGGCCGTCGGCAGCAGCGCGGTGCCCAGCGGCCCCAGCCGGATGTACTTCCCGATGCCCGGCGCCCCGCCCGGCGCCCCGCCGCTCGCCGCGATCTGCACGTCCTGGAGCCGGGCCAGGGCGTCGTAGCGGTACAGCCCGTCCTGGAGCACGGTCCGCGACACCACCGGCCAGCGCAGCACCCGCCCCAGCTTCAGCTCGTGGGCGACGGCGTGCGCGAGGGTCGACTTGCCCGTCCCCGGAAAACCCGTCACCAGCAGCGGGCGCCGCAGGTACAGGGCGGCGTTGATGGCCTCCAGCTCCTCCGGCTCGGGCCGGTGCAGCTCGGCGGCCTGCCGGTGGGCACCCAGCCGCCGGGCGACGTTCCCGTCCGCCGCCGCTGCCGGACCGCCCGCCTCCCCCACGGGCCCGCCGTCGAAGTCCCGCCACGGCGGCGGATCGGGCAGGGCCTCGATCCCGTCGTGGGGCTCGCCCACCCCGCGGTATATGAGCCATTCGTCGTTCATGGGTGCTGCTCCCTCCTGCCGGTCACAGGTCGCCCTGGAGCGGCTCGTCCTCGGGCAGGGCGCGTGCGGGGTCGTTCCAGACGAGCGCCGTCCCCGCCGCCCAGTACGCGTCCGGGTCGGCCCCGTACGCCCGCCCCCGCAACGCCTGCAACCGCAGCGGCAGCACCTCCGCCCGTCCGGCGTCGGCCAGTTCCTCCCGCAGCCCGCGGTGGAAGGCGGCGCACGACACGCCCTGTTCCGCCGGGGGCCGCCGGCACACCACCACCCCGTACCCGGCGTCCCGGACCTCATGCAGGGAGCCCAGCGTGGGCTCGTGCGCCGCCGCCCGGCAGTGCACCGGCACGGTGTTGTCGGGGAGCCCGGCCAGCCAGGCCGCGGACGGGCTGCGCGGCCGCCCCCGTACACAGTCGGCCCGTTCGTCCAGCAGCGGCCCCGCATGCACGCGCGCCCACCGCGCGGCCACCGCGGGCGCGGGGTCCCCGGCCGGGTACCGGAACACCACCGGCCGCTGCACCCCCACCGGCACCCTGCCCACGAGCACCCACTCGTCCACCGCGAGCCCGAACAGCTCGGGGGCGACGGCCACTTCGAGCGGGGCCGCCGCCTCGTGGGTGTCGCAGCGCCGGAACGCCTCGGCCAGCGGGGCCCGCAACGCCTCCGGCAGGCCCGCCTCAGTGGCCCGCACGCCGGAGTCCACCGGGGTCACCCGCCCGGGACGGTCCGGGCCCGCCAGCACCGAGACCCGCCAGTCGCAGACGTCCTCCCAGCCGTGCGCCCACACCTCCAGCAGCACCGACGCCCCGGACGGCAGCCCGCCGGACGGCCGGACCGGCCCGCGCACCGCTTGCCCGGCCGAGGCCCGCCGGCGTCGCTCCCGCTCGGCCAGCCCGCGCTCGTGGCGCTCGCCGAGCTCGCGGCGCAGCGGGCGCCACAGCCGCTCGGCGGTGGCCCGCACCCAGTCCCACAGCTCCTCGTCCGCGCCCGGCGTCGGCGGCTCGCGGTAGTCGGCCACGCTCACGTCCGTCGCGTACCGCAGCATGGCCGCGGCCTCCCCCGCCCCGCCGGGCGGGTCGTGCAGCAGCCCCAGGCCGTCGCGCCAGCTGAGCGGGGCCAGCGGATGCGGCTCCGGCTCCTCCCCGCGCGCGGCCTCCACCAGGGCCCGTACGACCTCCGAGGAGCCGGGCGGGGGCAGTTCGGCGAGCAGCCCGCACAGCGTGGTGCGTTCGCCGGGGGTGAGCCGGCCGCGCCCGCCGTACGGGTCCCCTTCCCCGGGCGGGAGTTCGCCGTGCACGTCCGTCCAGGTCCGGCGGCTGTTGAGGTCGCTCAGGTGCTGGTCGTAGTGGTACAGGTCGTGGGCCTGCATCACCCGGCGGTAGAGGCCGGTCTGTCCGCGCAGGGGCATCGGCAGGGTGCGCAGCTGCACGACGGACACGGCGAGTCCGCCGCCGCCCGTGTGCCGCCGGGCCTTGACCACGCCGACGACCTCGCCGCGGACCAGGTCGACCACCGGCCCGCCGGACATGCCGGGCTCGATCGCGTCGTCGTCGCCGAGCCGGATGGCCGCGCCGTGGCCCGCGGTCCCGCGCAGCCGGGTGGTGCGGCCGGTGATCTCGGGCATGCCGAGGTCCTCGGTGCAGCCGAAGTACGCGACCTCGTCGAAGCGCGGCCGGGAACGGTCGGTCAGCCAGACGCAGGCGTGCGAGACGGGGGCCAGGACCCGGATCAGGGCGAGGTCGGGCAGGTCCCACAGGGCCCGCGGCCCGGGGCGGCGCTCCTCCAGGCGCTCGGGCAGGACGCACTCCACGCGCCCGGTGACCGTGCCGGTGGAGCCGTTGCCCCCGGAGGAGAAGGTGATGCCGACCTCGCGCCCCGTCAGACGCACCGCAGCACCCCCTTCACCGACGACGTGCGCGCACGTCAGGACCCAGCCGGGGGCGATGAAGAACCCGCTCCCCCAGGTGGGTCCGGTCCCAGCCGTTCCATACCCGTCCGGCGGGGCGTGGACGCGTACGGTCGCCGCTTGGACGAGGGGCTCCAGAAGCTCGAAGGCGCGCGCGGAACCGACCGTGCGCCCTGGCGTCATGCGCGCCCCCCAGCTCGTGAGGCGTCCAGGCTAGCGCCGGAGCCTGGCGGGGCGGGAGGTCTTGCCGCGGCGCGGATTATCCTGGCGGGAAACACCCCCTGACCATCCTCATCACGGCACGGAGCCCGACTTGTACTTCACCGATCGCGGCATCGAGGAGCTGGAGAAGCGGCGCGGCGAGGAGGAGGTCACCTTCGAGTGGCTCGCCGAGCAGCTGCGCACCTTCGTCGACCTCAACCCGGACTTCGAGGTCCCGGTGGAACGCCTGGCCACCTGGCTGGCACGCCTGGACGACGAGGACGACGACGCCGACGAGTGAGCGGACCTGCGAGAACCCCGCACACGGACGACCGCACGAGAACGGCCCGGCTGCCGGTGGGCAGTCGGGCCGTTCTCGTGGTTCCGTCGCCCGCCGAAGACGGCGCGGGCGCGGGGACCGGGCGCCGGATCAGGCGGCCTTGGTCTCCCAGAAGATGCGGTCGATCTCGGCGATGAGCTCGAGGGCCTTCTGGCCGGTGGCCGGGTCGTTCGACGCCTTGGCGGCCGAGAGGGCCTTCAGGGTGTCGTTGACCAGGGTGTGCAGCTGCGGGTACTTCTCGAAGTGCGGCGGCTTGAAGTAGTCGCTCCACAGCACCGAGACGTGGTGCTTGGCCAGCTCGGCGCGCTGCTCCTTGATGGTGATGGCGCGCGCGCGGAAGTCGGCGTCGTCGTTGGCCTGGTACTTCTCCTGTACGGCCTTGACGGACTCGGCCTCGATGCGGGCCTGGGCAGGGTCGTACACGCCGCACGGCAGGTCGCAGTGGGCGGAGACCTTCGCCTTGGGGGCGAAGAGGCGGGAAAGCATGGAGTGTGTCCTCCTCGTGATCGTCTTCTCAAGGGGGAGATTACTCGCTCGGAATCCCGTTTTCGCGGTCGCCCCCATGGGCTTAGGACAAAAGTCCAGGCTCGCGTGCGGACCGGTGAGCGAATGTACGGGGCCGTACGGCAGCATGCGGGGGGTGACGAGGAGGTCGGGCATGACGGAGATCGGGCGCCCGCGCAAGCGGTTCGAGGTGGTGGAGGTGGCGGGGCCGTCGATGGTGCCCACGCTGCTCCACGGCGACCGGCTGGTGGTCCGCTACGGGGCGGCGGTCCGTCCGGGTGACGTGGTGGTGCTGCGCCACCCGTTCCAGCAGGACCTGCTGGTGGTCAAGCGGGCGGTGGAGCGGCGTCCGGGCGGCTGCTGGTGGGTGCTCGGCGACAACCCGTACAACGAGACCGGCGACAGCACCGTCTTCGGGCCGGTGCCCGGGGAGCTGGTGCTGGCGACGGCGGTCCTGCGCTTCCGGCCGCGCGAGGAGGGTCAGCGGTCGCTGAGGGCGCGGCTGTCGTGGGCGGTTTCGGCGCTGCGCCCGCTGCGGGCGGACGCCTCGGCCTCCAGCCGCTTGCGGGCGCGGTAGGCCGCCACGTTCGCCCGGGTGGCGCAGCGGTCGGAGCAGTAGCGCCGCGAGCGGTTGGTGGAGGTGTCCAGGTAGGCGTTGCGGCAGGGTGCGGCCTGGCACAGGCCGAGCCGGTCGGGTCCGTGCTCGGTGAGGTGGAAGGCCAGTCCGAAGGAGGCCATGGCGGCGTAGCCCGCGGAGGCGTTCGAGGGGTGTTCGGCGAGGTGGATGTGCCAGTCGGGGGCGCCGTCCTCGCCGAGGGTCTGGTGGCCGGAGACCTGCGGGCTGACGGGGAACTCCATGAGCAGCGAGTTGAGCAGGTCGACGGCGAGGACGTGGTCGCCGCCGTCGGCCGCCTCGAAGACGGCGCGCAGCCGGCCGCGGACGTTGCGGAAGCGGGTGACGTCGGTCTCGGTGACCCGGCGGGCCATCTGCACGCTGGCGCCGAACAGGGCGCGGACGGCGTCGACCGAGGTCAGCGAGTCCTTGTTGCGGGCCGGCTCCTCGGTGTTGACCAGGCGCACGGCGAAGTCCGAGTAATGGGCCAGTTCCACTTGTAGTCCTTACGGCTGCGGATTAGTGTCTACGGTAACGGCTGAGACGTATTCGAGGGTATTACGTACAGAGGGGTTCGCGAGGGTGGATACGGCAGGGACGACCGATACCGGTGCCTACTGGCAGGCCTGGCAGGACAGCTGGGACCGCCAGCAGGAGTGGTACATGCCCGACCGCGAGGAGCGGTTCCGGGTGATGCTGGACATGGTCGAGGCCCTGGTCGGCCCCGCCCCCCGGGTACTGGATCTCGCGTGCGGTACGGGAAGTATTACGGACCGGGTGCTCAAGCGGTTCCCGGAGGCCACCTGCACGGGCGTCGACCTCGACCCGGCGCTTTTGGCCATCGCCCGCGGCCACTTCGCGGGCGATGACCGGGTCGCCTTCGTGACGGCGGACCTCAAGGACCCCGACTGGCGCGCGGCCCTGCCCCACGACACGTACGACGCGGTCCTGACGGCGACGGCCCTGCACTGGCTGCACGCCGAGGACCTCGCCGTGCTGTACGGGCAGCTCGCGCTGCTGGTCCGCCCGGCCGGGGTGTTCATGAACGCCGACCGCATGCCCGACCCGGCCACTCCCCGCATCGACGCCGCCGAGCGCGCTCACCGGCACGCCGGGATGGCCCGCGCCAAGGCGTCCGGTGTGCCCGACTGGGCCGAGTGGTGGGCCGGGGCCGCCGCGGATCCGGTTCTGGCCGGGGCCGTGGAGCAGCGCTTCGCGATCTTCGGGGAGCACGCCGACGGCGACACCCCGTCCGAGGCCTGGCACGTCCGCACCCTCCTGGCCACGGGGTTCGCGGAGGCCCGCACGGTCTGGCGCTCCCCCTCGGACGGGCTGGTCCTGGGCGTGAAGTAGGGCCGGCCGGCAGCCCGGAGCAGGGACCGGGAACGGCGCAGGGGCGGTACGGGATTCCCGTACCGCCCCTCTTTCGCGTTCCCGGTGTCAGAACACCCCGGCTCAGAGCACCTTGGAGAGGAAGGCCTTCGTCCGGTCGTGCTGGGGGTTGCCCAGCACCTCGCGCGGGTGGCCCGACTCGACGACCACGCCGCCGTCCATGAAGACGAGGTTGTCGCCGACCTCGCGGGCGAAGCCCATCTCGTGCGTGACCACGATCATGGTCATGCCCGATTCGGCCAGGTCCCGCATGACGTCCAGGACGTCACCCACCAGCTCCGGGTCGAGCGCCGAGGTGGGCTCGTCGAAGAGCATCAGCTTCGGCTCCATGGCCAGCGCGCGGGCGATCGCCACGCGCTGCTGCTGGCCGCCGGAGAGCTGGGTGGGGTAGTTCCCGCCCTTGTCGCCCAGGCCCACGCGGTCCAGCAGGCGCACCGCGCGCTCGCGGGCCACCGCCTTGGACTCGCCCTTGACCATGACCGGGGCTTCCATGACGTTCTCTATGGCCGTCATGTGCGGGAAGAGGTTGAAGCGCTGGAAGACCATCCCGATGTCCCGGCGCTGGGCCGCGACCTCGCTGTCCTTCAGCTCGTAGAGCTTGTCGCCCTTCTGCTTGTACCCCACCAGCTGGCCGTCGACCGACAGCCGGCCGGCGTTGATCCGCTCCAGGTGGTTGATGCACCGCAGGAAGGTCGACTTGCCGGAGCCGGACGGGCCGACCAGGCAGAAGACCTCGCGGGGGGCGACCTCCAGGTCGATCCCGCGCAGGATGTGGGCGGCGCCGTACGACTTGTGGACGCCTTCTGCCTTGACCATCGGCTGGGCGGTCACTTCGCCACCTCCGTACGGCGGAACATGTTCAGGTTGGCCTTCAGCCGCTGCAGCGGCGTCGGCGGCAGGCTGCGCAGCGAACCGCGGGCGTAGCGGCGCTCCAGGTAGTACTGGCCGACGCTGAACACGCTGGTCAGCGCCAGGTACCAGATGGAGGCGACGAAGTACATCTCGATGATCGCGCCGGCGGTGCTGCCGATGTTGGAGCTGGCCCGCAGGAGTTCGGTGTACTGGACCGCCGAGACCAGGGAGGAGGTCTTGAGCATGTTGATGAACTCGTTGCCGGTCGGCGGGATGATCACCCGCATCGCCTGCGGCAGCACGATCCGGCGCATCGTCTGCGTCCGGGTCATGCCCAGTGCGTGGGAGGCCTCGCTCTGGCCCTCGTCGACGGACTGGATGCCCGCACGGACGATCTCCGCCATGTAGGCGCCCTCGTTCAGGCCCAGGCCCAGCAGGGCGACCATGAACGGCGTCATGACGTCGACGGTCTCGTTCTTGTAGATCGGCCCCAGGTTGATGTACTGGAAGATCAGCGGGAGGCTGAACCACACCAGCAGCTGCACGTAGACCGGGGTGCCGCGGAAGAACCAGATGTACAGCCAGGACACGAAGCTGGTGACCGGGTTGTGCGAGAGCCGCATCACGGCGAAGAGGATGCCGAGCACCAGGCCCAGCGCCATCGACGCGACACTGATGATGATGGTGTTGCCCAGGCCGCTGAGGACCGAGGAGTCGAACAGCTTGTCGCCGACCGTCCCCCAGATGATCTTGCCCTGGGAGAACGCGTAGACCAGCCACGCGAGCAGCACGGCCACGACCACGGCGCTGACCCAGCGTCCGTAGTGCCGTACCGGGATGGCCTTGATCGCCTCGTAGGGGGTGCCCGAGGCGCCGGGTCCGGCCGGCGGGGTTGCGGCCGGACCCTTGTCGATCTTGTCAGTCACAACGACTGCCCTTCAGTGGAGCGCTCGGATCACTTGCCTGCGTTGATCGTGGCGGACGGCACGGCGCTGTCCTTCACGTTCCACTTCTCCAGGACCTTGGCGTAGGAGCCGTCCTTGATGATGGCGTCGAGGGCTTCCTTGATGGCGTCGCGCAGCTGGGTGTTGTCCTTGGAGACCGCGATGCCGAAGAGGCCGACGTCGGTCTGCTGGCCGCCGACCTCGAAGTCGTTGCCGCCGCCCGAGGTCTTGGCCGCGTAGGCGGTGACCGGGAAGTCGTTGAGGTCGGCCACGGCGCCGCCGGCCTTGACGCGGGTCTGGGCCTCGGCGTCGGTGTCGAACGCCTCGATGGTGAGCTTCTTGTCCCCGCACTTCTCGGCCTGCGCCTTGAAGGTGTCCTCGTAGGTGGTGCCCCGCTGGACGGCGACCGTCTTGCCGCACAGGTCGTCGAAGGACTTGATGTTCTCCGGGTTGCCCTTCTTGACCAGGAGCGAGACGCCGGAGGAGAAGTAGTCGACGAAGTCGACGCCCTTGCCGATCTTGGCGCCCTTGTCGTCCAGGCCCTCCTGGCGCTTCTTGTTGTCCGTGATCGAGGACATGGCGATGTCCTGGCGGCCGGTCTCGAGCGAGGTGAGCAGGCCGTCGAAGGTGCCGGAGGTGAACTGGAGCTTCACACCGAGCTGCTTCTCGAGCGCCTGGGCGATATCGGGGTCGACGCCGACGATCTTGCCGTTCTCGACGTACTCCATCGGGGCGTAGGCGGTGTCCGAGCCGACCTTGATGACGCCGGCGTCCTGGATCTTCTTCGGAAGCTTGGAGAACAGCGGAGCGTCGCTGGTCTTCTCCTTGGTGGCGGAGCCGCTGTCGGTCTGGTCCCCACAGCCGGTGAGGATCAGGGCACCGGCGACCGCGATCGCGCCGACCGCGGCGATCCGGGACCGGGAGGCGGTCGAACGACGGGTGATGCTTGCGGTCATGAGCTGGTTCCTCCGGCTGGTGGAAAAGCACCGAAAAACGGTCGGGCACGCACCATCGAGTGTCGCGACCTTGTGTGATTACGGCATCTTGCCATTCGGACTGACGCATTCAGGCTGCCCGCGAGGTCAAAATCAGATAACGGACACCCCCGGCTACCCAACAGGACTGCGGGCAAGGGCCCCCGGAGCCGCACAAACCGCCGTGACCTGCCCGTTCCGCCTCACTATTTGCGGTGCGTCTCGCCCATTGGACACACGGGTTTGGACTTTTAGCCAAAACCATGACAAGCAGCCTATGGTCGAGCCGGAATCGACTCGTCTGGGTGAGCGTTCATCCGGTAGAACAGATCCTTACACCCCTCATCCGGGGCTCAGGGCGCGCGTGCGGCGCGCCCGCGCGTACGAACCTCCCCTCCGCGGAGGCGGTCCAACCGCCGATGCGGAGTACGAACGCGGTGCCCGCCCACCCCTTAACCAGGAGTGGCCACCCTCAACGATTCAAAGGACTTAAGGGGTCACACAAAGTGGCAGCGGAGATCGTCAACCCTCACACCGACAACGCGACGGACAACAACCCGGACGCGGTGTTCGCCCTGCACCGGGGCGGCAAGATGGCCATCCAGGCCACGGTGCCGGTCACCAACAAGGACGACCTGTCCCTCGCGTACACCCCCGGCGTGGCGAAGGTGTGCAGCGCCATCGCCGAGCAGCCGGAGCTGGTGAACGAGTACACCTGGAAGTCCAACGTGGTCGCCGTCGTCACCGACGGCACGGCCGTGCTCGGTCTCGGCGACATCGGTCCCGAGGCCTCCCTCCCCGTGATGGAGGGCAAGGCCATCCTCTTCAAGCAGTTCGGCGGCGTGGACGCGGTCCCGATCGCGCTCGCCACCAAGGACACGGACGAGATCGTCGAGACGGTCATCCGTCTGGCGCCGTCCTTCGGCGGGGTGAACCTGGAGGACATCTCCGCCCCCCGCTGCTTCGAGATCGAGCGCCGCCTCCAGGAGGCGCTGGACATCCCGATCTTCCACGACGACCAGCACGGCACGGCCATCGTGACGCTGGCCGCCCTGCGCAACGCCGCCAAGCTCACCGGGCGCACGCTCGGCGACCTGCGCGCCGTGATCTCGGGTGCGGGCGCCGCGGGCATCGCCATCGCCAAGATCCTCGTGGACGCGGGCATCGGCGACGTCTGCGTGACGGACCGCAAGGGCGTCGTCTCGGCGGACCGCGGCGATCTGACGGACGTCAAGGCGGAGATCGCGGGCCTGACCAACAAGACGGGCCAGACCGGCTCGCTGGAGAAGGCCCTCGCGGGCGCGGACGTCTTCATCGGCGTCTCCGGCGGAACCGTTCCCGAGGAGGCGGTGGCCTCGATGGCGAAGGACGCGTTCGTCTTCGCCATGGCCAACCCGAACCCGGAGGTCCACCCGGACGTCGCGCACAAGTACGCGGCGGTCGTGGCCACGGGCCGTTCGGACTTCCCGAACCAGATCAACAACGTGCTGGCCTTCCCGGGCATCTTCGCCGGTGCCCTCAAGGTCCGCGCCACCCGGATCACCGAGGGCATGAAGATCGCCGCCGCCGACGCCATCGCCGGTGTCGTCGGTGACGAGCTCGCCGCCGACTACGTGATCCCCTCGCCGTTCGACCCGCGCGTCGCGGAGGCCGTCTCCACGGCCGTCGCCGCCGCGGCCAAGGCCGACGGCGTGGCCCGCCTGGCCTGACCTGGGCGTTGAGCTGTAGGGGCGGCGGCCCGGCCGGAGCGATCCGGCCGGGCCGCCGGCTTTGGGCCGGGTGCGACGAAGACCTCACCACCCCGTTCCCCGAGGGGCTGGAACCCGGCCGTACCCAGCGGTAGCGTCGCGGCATGTTCGCTGCCTATGCCGCCCGAATCGACCGTGACCACCCGCTGAACGGCCTGGAGCTGGGGGAGCGCCCCGCTCCCGAGGCCCGGCCCGGGTGGGTGACCGTGAACGTCAAAGCCGCCTCCCTCAACCACCACGACCTGTGGTCGCTGCGCGGGGTGGGCCTCGGCCAGGACAAGCTCCCGATGATCCTCGGCTGCGACGCCGCCGGGACCGACCAGGACGGCAACGAGGTCGTCCTGCACTCCGTGATCGGCCAGAGCGGCCACGGGGTCGGCCCGGACGAGCCCCGCTCGATCCTGACCGAGCGCTACCAGGGGACCTTCGCCGAGCAGGTCACCGTGCCCGCCTGGAACGTGCTGCGCAAGCCCGCCGGGCTCTCGTTCGAGGAGGCCGCCTGCCTGCCGACGGCCTGGCTGACGGCGTACCGGATGCTGTTCACCAACGCCGGGGTGCGCCCCGGGGACTCCGTCCTCGTCCAGGGTGCCGGCGGCGGGGTCGCCACCGCCGCCATCGTCCTCGGCAAGGCCGCGGGCCTGCGCGTCTTCGCCACCAGCCGGGACGAGGCCAAGCGCAAGCGGGCCGTGGAGCTGGGCGCCCTGGAGGCGTACGAACCGGGCGCCCGGCTGCCGCAGCGGGTGGACGCCGTGATCGAGACGGTGGGCGCGGCCACCTGGTCCCACTCGGTGAAGTCGCTGCGCCCCGGCGGCACCCTGGTCATCTCCGGCGCCACGAGCGGCGACCGCCCCGCGCACGCCGAGCTGACCCGGATCTTCTTCCTGGAGCTGAAGGTGGTCGGCTCGACGATGGGCTCGAAGGACGAGCTGGAGGACCTCCTGGCGTTCTGCGCGACCACCGGGGTGCGGCCGGTCATCGACGAGGTGCTGCCGCTGGACCGGGCGCGCGAGGGATTCGAGAAGCTCGCGTCGGGCGACCTCTTCGGAAAGGTCGTCCTCACCCCGTAGCGGCGGCGACCCGTCGTCAACAAGGGTTGACACACCTCCCGCGTCAACCTAAATTGACGTCATGACGGAAGCAACCGATCTCGCCGAACGGGCCGGAGACCGTGACCCGCGCGTGGGCCTGCGTGCCGTGGCCGCCCTCCGCAGGCTGCTGGAGCAGCTGGAGGCCGTACAGGTACGCAGTGCCCGCGCGCAGGGATGGTCCTGGCAGGAGATCGCGGCCGAGCTGGGCGTCAGCCGGCAGGCCGTGCACAAGAAGCACGGGAGGCTCTGATGTTCGAACGCTTCACGACCGAGGCCCGCGACACCGTGACCGGCGCCGTGGCCGAAGCCCGGCGGGCCGGATCGGCCTCGGTCACCGAGGAACACCTGCTGCTCGCCCTGCTGTCGCGGGGCGCGCTGGACGCCCTGGACGTCGACCGCGCGGCGGTGGCGGCGGACCTCGCCGCGGCCCGCCGCCGGGGCGGCCTGTCCCGGGCGGACGAGGAGGCGCTGGCCGGGCTCGGCATCGACCTTTCGGAGATCGTCTCCCGCGTCGAGGAGGCCCACGGCGAGGGTGCGCTCGCGGCCCCGGCGCCGCGCAGGCGGACCCTGGGCGCCTCGCTCCGGTCGGCGTGGGGACGGGACGACCCGGACGGCCGCGCCGGCCACCGCCACCTCCCCTTCACGGAGGGCTCGAAGAAGGTCCTGGAGCGCTCGCTCCGCATCGCCCTCGGGCGCAAGGACCGCCACATCGGCACCCTGCACCTGCTCCTGGCCCTGGTCTCCCGGCCCGGGACGGTCTCCGAGGTCCTGACGGACCACGGGGTCACCTACCCGGCGGCCGAGGCGCGCCTGGCGGCCTGACAGCGACGGCCCGGCGGCGCTGCGGCCCGGGGGGGCCCGGCCCGCCCCCCCCCCCGCCCCGGGGCGGCGGGGGGCGGGGTGGGCGGGGCGGCGGCGGCGGGGGGGGGGGCGCGGGGGGGGCCCCC